>JANOIJ010000101.1:0-3399 GCA_031407575.1 Gemmatimonadaceae bacterium
TTGATATCTAACCGGCCAACCCCGGATTGCCAGCGAGTCGCCTGGCTTGGCGGTGTAGTTGGCCCCGTGACGGGCGGTGACGGACGATCCCGGCGACCGTCAGCAAAGAGTAGGGCCCGGAGTCACTAGCTCCGAGCCCCGGGTCGCCGCGAGTGGACGCGTTCGACGAGAGCGTTGTCGCACGACTCCCCCGCGGTGGCCGAATTCCCGGCGGTCGCACTCGCGAGTGGACGATCTCAGGCAAATTCACTGCGTCGACGATGCCTGCCAGCGGTTGTTCCACCTCTGCCGCTACTGCGATCACGGGCACGTGTACTGCCCTGACGGACGGCACGACGTCGAGCGTGCATCCCGCCGCCGAGAGAAGAAACGAGCGCACTGGCTGAAGCCGTCAGCGAAGCGGAAGACCTCTGCACGGACGCACGGATGGCGTGTGCGCCGGCGGAAAATAGAAACGGACAGGGGTCGCCGAGAAGTTGCCCCAGAGCCGATCGTCTCTGGCGCGGAGCACTCCGCCGTCGCCGTGACGGTCGAGTCGTCCCGCAAGGAGACGACCGATGGAATCGATTTGGATGGGGATCGCCCCGAGCTCGGAAACGACGCGGGTGATCGCGATGGCGGAGCCAGGAGACACGATCTTGAAGGCCCAGCTTGCGGGGGATCCGAAGCACCCACGGGCGCTCAGGACGCTGCTGGAGGCGATTGCGCTCTGGCAGGGCCAGCCGGTCCGCGCTGCACTCTGTGCGGACGCAAAGGGACTTTCGTGCGACTCCAACCTCTGTCGCGAAGCGTTCCTGGACGACGGCGGCGCCCTCTACAGCGTCGTCTGGGTCCCCGCTGGCGCACCCCGCCGGCGACGGCCCCGCCTCGACGGGCTCGGTAACTTCCGGGACCTCGAGCGGCTCGTGATCTCGGGAGTGGCGCGATGACCGAGGACGACGGAGGGGCGTTCGAAGTAGACGTGACCGGAATCGCCGTACACGTAATGACCGAGGGCGGCGACCACTACGGCCTGGTCGACCACGATGGTCCGGTTGCAGAGGCCAACGAGTTCCTCTCTGCGTTGCAGGTCCGCGGTCTCTCACCACGCACCGTCCGCGCTTACGCTTATGACTTGCTCCTGCTCTATCGCTGGATGCGCACATCTGGTCGGTCACTTCAGCAACTGGAAGCACGAGACTTGCTGGAGTTCATCGCGGCGCAGCGCCAGGTTGGCGCCGAGCCACGGTCGATCAATCGCCGGCTGAGCACGACCCGGCTTCTCTATCGCTTCTGGATGAGTCGGGAGCTTGGCGTCGGTTCGCGAGTGAGTTTTCCGGGCCCGCATTACAAGGGGCCCGGCCGCGATCACTATCTTGGGATTCACAAGCTCACCCGACGCGGAGTGCGCAAATTGCGCGTCAACGAGCCGCGCAAGCTCGTGGAGCCACTCACGCCGGAGCAGGTGCGTGCCTTCCTTCGCAGCGTTACGCGCTACCGAGACCTGTCCATCGTTCATTTCATGCTTCTCTGCGGACTACGCTCTCGCGAGGTGCTCGAGCTCAGGCTCGGCGACGTTGTCTTCAGCGACAGCCGAGTCCGAGTCCCAGGAAAGGGAGATCGCGATCGTGCGCTTCCTCTGCCGGAGGTCCTCGCGCACACCCTCCAACAATACCAGCAGCTGGAAAGGCCCAGGCAGTGCGTCGAGCCGCGCCTCTTCGTGGTGCTGCAGGGCAAGCATCGCGGCCGCCCGATGACTGCGTCGGGACTTCGAAGTCTGTTCCGGCATCGGCGACGCTGCACCGTGCTCGCAATGGCCAACGCACACCGCTTTCGACACACATTCGGCGCTGACATGGCGCGCGCTGGCGTGCGCTTGCCGATCCTGCAGCAGATGATGGGTCACGCCGATCTGAAGACGACGTTGCAGTACGTGCGCCTGTCGATGGCCGACGTCGCGGACGAATTTCGCCGCGCCGTCACGAAAATCGCCGACCGCTACCGACGGTGAAGCATGGCGCCCCGACGCACGACCTTCCCGCTGACCCCATTCGCGACGGAGTTCTTGCAAGCAAAGCCCACCGCACGCGTCGTCGTCCGTCAGTTCGATCTGTGGCTGAAGGCCTCTTGCAGGCCGATCCGGCAGCTCGATGCGGTCGAGCTCGAGCAATTCTTGCAACGCCTCGCGAAGATGCCTGGCACCCATGGTGCCCGCGTCCGGCGTCGCCTGCTCGCCTTGAAATACTTCGACTGGCTTCACGCTCGCGATCTCCTCCGCCTCGATCCGCGCTGCGCCTGGCCACGCTCCAACTTCCCGTTGCCGCCGCTAGCGCAACGCTTCCTCGATCTGCTCAAGCCTACCCATAGCTCAAGCACCGTCGGCGCGTATCAAACCAACCTCCGTCAGTTCCATATCTGGCTCCACGCCAACGGCATCTCCCTCGACGGCATCGGCCGCCCTCACGTCGAATCTTGGCTGCAGTGGCTGCACGCTCGGAGTTTGGCCGCATGCACACGCGTGCACGCCATACAAAATGTCCGCGCGTACCTCGAGTGGCTCGAAGAGGAGCACGTGCTCTCCGTGCCCGCACCCGAGTTGGTTCGGGGAAGCGATCTGCCGAGGCTGCCGAAGTATCTGCCGCGGCCCGTCCCTCCCGACATCGACGCCGTGCTTCAGCGTCGCTTCAAATCGTCCCGCTGCGTCTACCAGCGCGGTTTGCTCCTGATGCGACGCACCGGGCTTCGCATCGGCGAGCTCATGATGTTGCCCTTTCAGTGCCTCCGTACGGACCACGCCGGCAACGTTTTCCTCAAGGTTCCCCTCGGCAAATTAGCCACCGAGAGGCTCGTTCCCCTCGACCCCAAGACCGCCGGGCTCGTCTCCAGACTCCGCCGCGAAGGTCCTCGCAAGCGCTCCTTGCTCCTCGTTACCTCCACCGGCCGGAGGACTCGCTACGACCTCTACCGGCAAGCGCTCAGCGACGCGTGCCGCGGACTCACGTTCGCGGAGCCGATGACGACGCATCGACTCCGCCACACCTACGCCACGTCGCTCCTCGGGGCCGGCATGTCCCTTCCGTCCGTGATGCGCCTTCTCGGGCACACCGACTACCGTATGACCCTGAGATACGCCGCTATCACCGACTCCACCGTGGTCGCCGAGTTCACCGCGGCCATGGCGCAAACCGCCGAACGCTACCCAACCCTCACCACGTCCCCCGCAGTCGCTCCGTCGCCCGACCCGCTGAAGATGATCTCCGATGTCGCCCGATGCATCCACAAGCGCGCCGCCGACCAAGTCCTCGATCGCCGCACCGCGCGCTCCTTCGTCCAACGCCTTCGTCGCATCCACGCAGATCTCCGCAAATTCCTGCGAAAGTCAGCGCCGTAGTGTGCGCCTCGATTGGCCGGTTAATTGAC
>JANOIJ010000168.1:0-6231 GCA_031407575.1 Gemmatimonadaceae bacterium
GGAGTCGGCGCGCTCAAGGTGGACGCAGAGATCAAGGATCAGCCGTGGGATGTGGCGCTCCAGGCGATTCTCGCGGCGCAGGGGCTTGCCGCCACCGAGGATGCCAACGGCATCATCATCGTGGACACGCAGGAGAAGATCGCGGCCCGCTCCGAGAGCGAGCCGCTCACGACCCGCATCGTGCGCCTGAACTACCAGCGCGCCACGGCCGTCGGCGACCAGATCCGCCAGCGCCTGCTGCAGTGCATTCCGTCCGAGCGTGCCGGTCAGGCGCAGTCCTCTACCGCCGCAGGTCAGCCGCCCACCGGCGGACCCCCGCCGGCCCAGCCCACCATTGCCGGCGGTACCGCGCCGGCGGGCACCAATGGCGAGACGGGCTGCCGCGGTCGCGGCAACGTCTCCAGCGACGAAGGCACCAACAGCATCAGCATCACCGCCCCCATCAGCCTCGTCGATGACCTGGTCGCGTTCGCTTCCTCGCTCGACCTGCGCCAGCCGCAGGTCAACATCAAGGCGAAGATCGTCCTCGTGAACCGCACCGACCTCGACGCGCTCGGCGTGAAGTACGACCTGGGTTCGGCGCAGCAGTTCTTCAGCACCATCATCCAGCGCAGCGACTCCGCGGGCAACCCTGGCACGGCGAACGATCCGCCGCGCGTGCTGCTCGGCGGCAATACGGTGTCCGCCATTGCCAATGCGTCCGGCAACGTGCCGGGTGCCGCGCTCCGCCTCATCTACTCCACCGCACTGGGCAACTTCGACTTCAGCACCTTTCTCGACGCACTCCAGGAAGTGAACCTGCTGGACGTCCAGGCCGAGCCGAGCGTGACGATCATCAACAACCGCACGGCAACGCTGACGTCGGGTGTGCAGGTGCCGTTCGTGCCACTCGTCTCCAGCGGCGGTGTGGGAACCGCACTCACGGGTCCCGTCACGGTTGAGCGCGTACAGACCGGCGTCACGCTCCTCGTGACGCCGAGCGTGACGAACAATCGGCAGATCATGATGCACGTGGAGGTCACGAATTCCGATGTGAGCTTCACGAACAACGGAACGTTGATCGACAACAACAATACCAAGAATGACGTCCTCGTCGCCGATGGACAGACCATCGTCATCGGCGGCCTGACACAGACAAGTGTCCGCGTCACGAAGTCGGGCATCCCGTTGCTGGTCGACCTGCCGTTCATCGGTCGCCTCTTCGGCTACACCACGAGACAGGAGCAACGGCGCGACCTGCTCATCCTGATCACGCCCCACATCATCGATGACGGGCAATCGCCGTCCGACGCGGTGCGGCGCTAGCCGCACCCTGGAGCATACATGACGCATTTCAAGTTCTCCGCGCGGTACGCCGCGCTATTGTTCGCCGTCTTCGTCGCATCGAGTTGCGACACGCGCATGCCGACGCAGTCCATCGGTGCGTCCGGGGATGATGCAGAGCGTCCCGCGGTTCGGTTTACCCTCACGGGTGGACTGAACAACGCAGTGACGCTCGGCACGCCCGTCACGGTGTCCGTCATCGCGACCGACAACCTGGGCGTCTCCACGGTCCTCACCAGCGTCAGGAATGGCGCAACGGTGATTGCCATGGACACGGCGACGCTCAAGCCGACGGCGTTCACCACGACGCGCGTCGTCCCGATCCCCACCGCCGGTGCCAGGCGCGGCGACCAGATCGTCGTGCGCACCACCGTCACGGATGCCGCGCAGAATACGCGCGTCGACTCGCTGATCATCAGCATCGCCGCGCCGACCATCACAATCATTACGCCGGCTCCCGGCGCCAAGCTCAATGTCGGCGACTCGCTGCTCGTCACGGCGCGCATCCAGGACGCCGCCGGCCTGAAGAACATCCTCTTCTCCGCGTATTCGCTGCGCGGCAGCGCAGTGCTCGGCACGCAGGACACCGTGATCCGGTATCCGCAGATCGGCGCGCCATCACTCACCGCGAGCTTTGCGCCGAACGTCAAGGACACGGTCATCACGCGGTACCTCAAGCCACTCACCCCGCCCGACACCCTCACGGATTCGCTCGTCGTGATCGCGATTGCCACGGATGTGCTGGGCGGCATCGATACGGCTCGCGTCACCGTGAAGGTCGTCCGCGGACCGAGTGTCCAGGTCCTGAGCCCCGTTGTTGGTGACAGCGCCACGCCGGGCGCCGGTCTCACCGTCACGCTCCGCGCCACTGACCTCACGGGTGTGGCCCGGCTGGGCTTCCGCATCCAGAGCGAGGCGACGTTCCCGACGCGCATCGACACCACGGTGGTCCTCACGTACGGCGCACTGCCAAAGGACGTCACCATGTCGGCGACGATCGGCGTCCCCGCCAACGCGCCACCCAGGGGCCTGCTGACCATCACGCCTATCTCCACGAATTCGGGCGGTCAGGATGGCGCGTCGGCACCCACGATCATCGCCGTGCGCGTCGGGCTCCCGCCCGCACCGCGCGTCTTCCAGACCATCGCCAAGCGCGTGGAGACCGGTGATTCACTGCGCATCACCGCCATCGGCAACGGCGTGACATTCGTGGGCTACTCGCTCCGAGATTCGGCTGGCGGCGTCATCAAGCGCGACAGCATCGCGCTTTCGCAGCCATACCCGTCCACCGCCGTCGTCACGATTCCGTTGAACCTGCCGGTGACCGCGCGGGGCAAGCGCATCACGCTCATCAGCTTCGCCTACGACCAGGGCGGCCGCATCGGTTACTCACTGCCGGCGGGTGCCACGACGTTCCAGCCGAATGCCGCAGCCGCCTTCGTGGATTCTGCGCTCGTGGTGTTCGGTGTGACCTATCCTCTGCCAGCCAACCGCAACGGGACCATCGCAGACCTCCTTGTCGACGCGTCGCGCGGCAACGTCTTCCTTTCGAACATCAACTTCGGGCGTCTCGAGGTGTGGACGCCTGGTGCAGGCAGTTTTGATCCGACTGGCATCGTCGTCGGCTCGCAGCCGTGGGGCATGACGTTCTCGCGCACGGCGCCGGCGCGGGACACCATGTATGTCGCCAACTCGGGTGGTACGAACCTGAGCCGAGTGTACGTGGGTGGCTCGCCGGCCACGATGAAGGAGGATCTCGTCAATCGTATCGTGACGCGCGCGTCCTACATGTTCCAGCTCACGGAAGTCGTTGATGCGTCCACGGGAAAGATCCGCCTGACGACCACCCTGCCGATCATCTTCTCGGATCGTCCGCAGTACGTGGAGCAGAGCATGAGCGGCCTGCTGTACTTCTCCACCAAGCCAACGATCCAGAATACGGCCGGCACCATCCGCTACATGAATCCCGCGGCGCCGGCGCCAGACGAACGGTTCATCCTCGACTTCGCGTTCCTCGGAACCGACCCGAACTCGTGGGTCCTTGCCAACCTCGACAGGGTGTACGTGATCCCGGCCCCTGCGACGAGCTCGGCGAACGACGAGCTCGTGCTCTGTGACCACGCATCTGGTACCACGGCGGACATGACGTGCATCATCAATTCGGGCGGTATCCCAGCCGCCATCGCGGCCCTGCGAGTGGCGGTCCCCACCACGGATATCGACGCCGCGATCAACATCAATTTCAGCTCTCTGGGGATGACGGACACCACGTATGCCGCCTCCAGTGGCGACGGCAGGTGGATCACGTTCGGAGAGGGCAACAAGGGCCCCGTCGCCCGCAATTTCGTCCTTCAGGACGACGGCACCGTGCCGAACTACTACACGTATGCCTCGCCGTCGCTGAACATCGCCGACCTCATGACCAACGCGTCGGACCAGGTCTTCGGTGTGGCGCTCGACAAGACGGGCAAGACCATCGGCGTCCACGGCACCGAGACCGCATTCTCCGCCGTGACGCGACCATTCACGCAGCGATTGCAGGGCAAGAAGTCCACGTTCGCATCGGGCGCCGGCATCACCTTCCATCCGAATGCGGATGGCACCGCCACGCCACAGAATGAGCGCCTCGCCTTCGTTGCATCGGCGAATGGCACGATCGAGGCGGTGGACATCGCGTACTACGATTTCCAGCGCGGCAACCTCGCGACGAAGTTCAATCTCTATGGACCGCTCCGCGCATCGCTGCCGTTCCCGGGCGATCCTGCCAGCGTTGTGCTAAAGTTGTTTGGTCTCTCGACACGAGGACTCGTTGTGGTCGACGTGACGGCGGCGGATCTCCTCCCCGGACCATGATCAACCGCCAGTAACGCATCGCGGCACGATGCACCGAACGGCGGAAACGAACTTCGTTTCCGCCGTTCGTGCGATCGGATGTCGTCGCCCTGCATGAACCGATGCTCCACAATCAGCAACAGGCAAAGGGAGCGACGCGCGTGATGCCACGCACACCGTCGTCTGTGCACGGCAGCTAGCATTCGGGCCACCGGTCAAGCGAGTCCCGCGCCTCACGTCCTCGAGCAACGAGTCACCAGCCACATGCTTCGTTTCACCACTGCCGGCGAATCGCACGGACCATCCTTGATCAGCGTCCTCGAGGGGATGCCCGCTGGCGTTCCCCTGCTCGCCGAGCAGGTGGACGCCGATCTCGCGCGACGCCAGCAGGGATATGGGCGCGGACGTCGCATGCAGATCGAGCGCGACACGGTGGAGTTGCTCTCCGGTGTGCGCGCCGGTGAAACCATCGGGAGTCCCATCTCCATGCTCATTCGCAATCGCGATTGGGCCAACTGGCAGGAGATCATGGATCCGGCGCCGCGCGACACCGATGCGGGCGGCGCGCTCCGCCGCCGCGCCGTCACGCGCGTCAGGCCTGGCCACGCGGACCTCACGGGCATCCTCAAGTACGATCGTGACGACGCGCGCGACATCCTCGAGCGTGCCTCCGCGCGCGAGACCACCGCACGTGTCGCAGCCGGCGCCATCGCACGCCGCCTGCTCGCGGAGCTCGGCGTCACCGTCGCGAGTCATCTCGTCCATCTCGGCGGGGTGGATGCGGCGCGTCCCAGCGAGCTGCCGAACGACCTGAACGCAGCGGCCGACGCATCGCAGCTTCGCACGCTCGACGCCGATGCCGAGGCCGTGATGATCGAGCGCATCGACGCCGCGAAGAAGGAAGGCAACACGCTCGGCGGCGTCTGCGAGGTCATCGTCACCGGACTGCCCGTGGGCCTGGGCTCGCACGTCTCGTGGGACCGCAAGCTCGACGGCCGTCTTGGCGCCGCCATGATGTCGATCCCCGCGGTGAAGGGCGTGGAGATCGGCATGGGCTTCGGCGCGGCGCGCGTCACCGGCGCCGAGGTCCACGACGAAATCAGCCTCGCACCGGGTCGCATCCGCGCCGGCAATGTGCGTCGCCCAACCAACAACGCCGGCGGCCTGGAAGGCGGCATGACCACCGGCGAGCCACTCGTCGTCCGTGTGGCGATGAAGCCCATCAGCACTCTCATGCGACCACTGGCAACGGTGGACGTGGCAACCGGCGCCGCCGCGAAGGCCACGGCGGAGCGCAGTGACGTGACGGCCGTGCCCGCGATGGGCGTGATCGCCGAGGCAATGGCCGCCCTCGTGCTTGGCGGAGCGATGCTCGAGAAGTTCGGCGGTGATTCGCTCGGTGAAGTCCAGCGCAACCTTGATGGCTACCTTTCGCACCTCGCTGAGCGGCTCGGCGGCTGACTCGGGGCATCCGCACATCATCCTCGTCGGGCTGCCCGGATCCGGGAAGAGCACGGTGGGGGCGATGCTGGCGCGCCGGCTGGGCCGCACCTTTCTCGACTTCGATGTGGAGATCACCCGGCGCGAGGGCATGACCGTCGGCGAGATCTTCGCGCAGTTCGGGGAGCCGCACTATCGGCAACTCGAGCACGCACTCACGATGGAAGTGGCGGAGTTCGGGGGCATGGTACTCGCTCCCGGTGGAGGGTGGATGGCGCACCCGGACACCGTCGAGTTGCTGCGCCCTGCCGGCGGTGGCGGCGCGCGTCTCGTCTACCTCTCGGTCACCCCGCAACGCGCCCTTGACCGCATGGGTTCGCGCCGCTCCACGCGGCCGCTGCTCCAGCGCCCGGATCCGCGGGGCGAGCTCGAGCGCTTGCTGGCGATGCGCAGGGCGGCGTACGAGACGGCGGACCTGTTCGTGAATGTGGAAAGCATTGATCCACAACGTGTTACGGACAGGATTGTGGCGCTTCTGACCCCGTGATGACGGTGATTCTTGGCGCCCAGGGCACTCGTGTGGTTGACTCGCCCACTACCTTAGAGCGAATATCGCCGCCCGCGTGCCGACTCGGC
>JANOIJ010000199.1:0-2545 GCA_031407575.1 Gemmatimonadaceae bacterium
AAATCGGAGACCGAGCGGAACCGGCTGCTCTTGGTGACTGGCTTGAATTGACGAATTGGCATCGGGTCAGCCCTCGAAGATCTCGATCTTGTCGCCGTCCTTCAGCTTGACGATCGCCCGCTTCCAGTGCGGCTTGCGCCCGACGCTCTTCCCCATCCGCTTGTCCTTCCCGCGATGGTTCGAGGTCCACACTCCGGTCACGCGGACGCCAAATAGCGTCTGAATGGCCTGGCGAATCTCCAGCTTGTTGGCGTCGGGATGTACCTCGAAGTGGTACTCCCCGCGGTCCTGATAGGCGACCGAGCTCGCTTCCGTGATGAGCGGCCGCACGATCGTGCGATGAAGCGTCGGCATCGGCTACTTCTCCTTCTTGGTAGACTTCTTCGCGGCCGACTTCTTGGCTGCGGCCTTTTTGGCGGGTGCCTTCTTGGCCGGTGCCTTGTCCGCCGCCTTCGCTTCGGTCTTGGCCGCACGCTTGGCCACCTTGCGCGCACCCTTCGCGACGTCCGCGGCAGGACGCGCAGCCTTTGCTATCGGCTTTGCCGTGTCGTTCGCCAAGGGCTCGAGCGTGGCGCCCAGCGCACTGGCTTCAACCGCCACCACATCCGACCAGAGGATGTGATACGTGGAACAGTCGGTGTACGGCATCACGTGCACGTTCGGCAGGTTCCGTCCGCTCAGGAACACATTCGGCTTCACGCCATCCGTGAGGATGAGCACCTTCTTGTGTGTCGCCTCGAGGCTGTTGACCAGCCCGAGGAGCACGGCCGTCTTTGGCGCGTCGTAGTTGAATGCGTCGATCACGAAGATGGCGTTCTCGCGAGCGCGCGCATTGAAGGCGCTCCTCTTCGCGAGTGCACGCACCTGGCGCGGCACGTACTCGTCGTACGGACGCGGCGTCGGACCGAACACCGTGCCACCGCCCACGAAGTGCGGCGCGCGGATCGAGCCCTGACGGGCGCGGCCAGTGCCCTTCTGCTTCCACGGCTTCTGGTTACCGCCGACGACGTACTTGCGAATCTTGGTGGACGCGTTGCCCTGGCGCTGGTTGGCCATGAAGGCCTTCACCGCCTGGTGCATCACCGGCATGTTGATCACGCCGTCGAACGTCGACTCCGGCAGCTCGACCTTCTCCGAACGAGCCGTGCCCAAGGCCGTGTACACCGGCACGCTGAGGTTCTGGTTGTTGTCAGTCATGGCTTATCCCTGCTTCCGCACGACGACGATTCCCGACTTGGGACCCGGCACCGCGCCGCGGATATAGAGCAGATTGCGCTCGAGGTCGACCTTCTCGACGCGGAGGCCGATCTGCGTGTGACGCTCGGCGCCGTAGTGGCCCGGCATCTTCTTTCCCTTGATGACGCGCGACGGATCCGTGCCGGGTCCGATGGAGCCCGGACGGCGATGCTTCGTGTTGCCGTGCGTGTTCGGACCGCCATGAAAGCCCCAGCGCTTCACCACACCCTGGAATCCGCGTCCCTTGGTCGTCCCGGTGACCTTCACCGTCTCGCCCACCGCGAACACGCTGACGTTGACCGTCTCACCGACGGCCAGCGCGGGGATCTCCACCTTGGCGTTGCCCTTCTCGTCCAGCCGGATGCTGCGAATGACGCGCGGCGCGGCATCGAGACCCGCCTTCTTCGCGTGTCCCAGCTCCGCCTTGTTCACGCGGCGCCCGCGCGGCGTACGCTCGCCCTTCGCCGAGACGCGCACGTTCTTCTGCAAGCCCAGCCCGCCAAGCTGCACGGCCTTCATCGTGGACGTGTTCGTGACCGCGAGCACCGTGTTGGGCTCGGCCTCGATCACCGTACACGGAATCTGCTGCCCCGCGGCGTTGAATATCTGGGTCATTCCCAGCTTTTTGCCGATGATACCGATCATGTGTTCCTCTGCGAAGTCACTGCCGAAGCAGTTGGACTGTGAGCGCCGTCTCGAGTGAGGCGGCACCCTGCGACTGCGTCATCCTGAGCGAAAACTGCTGTCATCCTGAGCGAAAACTGCTGTCATCCTGAGCGAAGCGAAGGATCTGCACCTGTACTTCCTGCCTTCGCTGCCGCCCTTACTGCACCTTGATTTCGACGTCCACTCCAGCCGGCAAGTCGAGCTTCGTGAGCGCGTCCACCGTCTGCGCGCGACTGTCGAGGATGTCGATCACACGCTTGTGTGTCTTCAGCTCGAACTGCTCGCGCGACTTCTTGTCCACGTGCGGCGAACGGAGCACCGTCCACCGCTGCGTCTTGGTCGGGAGCGGAATCGGTCCCGAGACCTGTGCGCCCGTCTTCTCCGCCGTCCGAACGATGTCGGCAGCAGCCTGGTCGATCACGGCGTGATCGAAGGCCTTGAGACGAATGCGGATTCTACCTGCCATTGGAGAGTACCGAGAAAGAGTTAAGCGAGAATCTTCGCGACGACGCCCGCACCCACCGTGCGGCCACCCTCGCGGATGGCGAACCGGAGCCCTTCGTCCATCGCGATCGGCGTGATCAGCTCGATCGTCATCTGCACGTTGTCCCCCGGCATCACCATCTCCATTCCGTCCGGCAGC
>JANOIJ010000212.1:0-7567 GCA_031407575.1 Gemmatimonadaceae bacterium
TGCACGGCGCGCGCAAACGCGTTCCGCGCGTCCTCGAACCGCCGCAGCTCGGAGAGCACGAGGCCAACACCGTTCCACGCGGACGCATCCTCCGTTTCCTGCAGCAGCACCGTGCGATATGCCTCGAGCGCGAGCTGGTACTTGCGCGCCTTGCTCAGCAGCAGCGCAAGGTTGAGGCGCGCCTTGACGAAGGTGCCCTGGACGCGCAGTGCTTCCGAGAACGACTCGATCGCGGTGTCGGCATGACCGCCGTGATACAGTGCCACACCCAGGTTGTTGTGCGCCAGTGCGTATGTCGGCTCCGACATGATGGCGCGCCAATAGCTCTCCTGCGCGTCCTCGAATTGCCCCTCCATGTGCAGGGCAACGCCGCGCTCGTTCCACAGCTTGGGGCTGACGGGCTGACCCGCGAGGAGCTCGTCATACAGGAGGACGGCGGCCTTGGGCTCGCGTCGCAGCAAGTGCACTTCCGCCATGGCCTGCAGCACGAGTGGGCGATCTTCCCCGCGATCGAGCGCCTTGGCGTACTCGCGCAGGGCCTCGCCGAAATAGCCCTTCTGCCGAAAGGCCAGCCCGAGATTGAACTGCGCGAGCTGTCCCTCCCCGTGCACTTCCATCTGCGTGACGCGCATCGTGGGGCGCGATGGCGTGGCCATGCCGCTGTCGCGCTTCTGCGCGCGCCGTTCCTCGATGGCGAGATTCGCCTGCGCGCGCGACAGTGTGGGATTGAGCTGGATGGCGCGACGCGTGACCTCGCGCGCCTCCTCGTGCAGGCCCATGTCGCCGAGCACGAATCCCATCAGGTAATACGCGTCGGGATTGTGGGGATTGAGCTCCACCGCGCGCCTGAGCGCCGAGAGCGCGCCTTCGTTGACGCCGCGGTTGTACAGCACCTCGCCGATGTAGAAGTTGACGACGGAGCTCGAGGGGTCGAGCGTGAGCGCACGCTCGAGCCAACCGAGCGCCTTGTCGAGGTCACCATTCGTTCGCTCGGCGAGTCCGAGCTGCACCAGCGCGCCGATGTCGTTCGGCGAGTAGCGCAGGAGCTCCGTGAACGCCGCGACCGCGTCCGACGTCTGGCCAAGCAGCGCATGCGTACGGCCGAGTTCCCAACGCGCCTCGCGATCATCGGGACGTACGCGCAGGCGTTCGGTCAGTTCTCCAATCCGCTTGTCGTAGTAGCCCGTCGTGAAGTACGCGATCTCCAGGTTGCGCTGGGCCACCTGCATCTTGACGTCGAGCTCCAGCGCGCGCATGAGCGCGCTGACGGCCTCCTCGTACAACCCCTTGTTGTAGTAAAGGACGCCGAGGTTGTTGTGCGCGCCCGCGTCCGACGGATCGATCCGCCGGGCAAACGAGCGCAGCACGTCGCGCTCACGTTCGGAGGTGAGGGAGGCTCCCATCAATCAGGCGACGCGTGCGCCCGCGCTCACGCGACGCGGACCGCGCGCAGGATCGCCTGGAGTGACGCCGGATCGGGCAACAGCAGGAAGAATCCGCGCAGCTTCTCGCCCACGTCGTGCATGAAGAATTCGCTCTCCACGCAGAACACGTAGTCCTTGTCCGAACCGAACTGCAGGTACGCCGTGGTGAGCACCGCGGCGCTCATGTCGATGGCGAGTTGCGGCGGCGAGGGCAGCAGCATCATCCCCATGAAGTCGCTGAGCGCGTTCATGTACGCGCTGCTGAGGATGTTCCCCGCCTCCTTGATAGCCGACTGCTCCATCTCGCCGAGCTCGGGACTCGACCCCACGGGCCGCCGGAGCATCAGCTCAGCGAGGCGCATGGCGGTGGGCTTGGGGAACACGAGCAGCGTGCGTCCCGTCAGGTCACCCAGCATGTGCATGAGGACCGCGGCCACCGGCTCCTCGGGGTCGGAGATCTGCGGCGGCACGTCCTCGAGGCGCGACACCTGGATGGTCGGCACGCTGATCATGATGGTGCTGTTGATCATCTGCGAGAGCGCCGTCGCCGCGTGTCCCGCCCCGATGTTCGCGACCTCGCGCAGTGCATCCAGCTGCAGCGCCTTGAGCGAGCGAATGTCTTCCATTGCCTGGTCCTTTTAGAGGAGACTGCTCACGTCGATGATCAGCGCCGGAGCTCCGTCGCCGAGAATGGTAGCACCGCCAAAGAGCGTGCGGGCGTCGTGCACGCCGTCGAACTGCTTGACGACGATTTCCTGTTGGCCGATGAGCGCATCCACCACGACTGCCGCGCGGCGCTCCGCAAGCTCCACGACGATCACCTGCTCGCGCCCCGGTGGCAGTGGGCCATTGAAGTCCACCAGCGTCCGCAGGCGCACCAGTGGCAGCACCTCGTCGCGCAGCACCAGCACCTCGCGGCCCTTGAGCGAGCGCAGGATGGCGGGCCGCAGCTCCACCGTCTCGCTCACGTGCGTCATCGGCACGGCGTACGTCTCGTCGCCGATCCGCGCGAGCAGCGAGCGCACGATCGCCAGCGTGAGCGGAAGGCGCAGCGTCACGGTGGTGCCTTCGTCCTTCACGCTCCGAATGTCCACCGAGCCGCCGAGCGAGCGGACGCGATTGTACACCGCGTCCACGCCGACGCCGCGGCCGGACAGGTCGGTCACACGGTCTGCCGTCGAGAACCCGGCGCGCGCGATGATGCGCACCAGTTCCTCCTCGGACAGTTCCGTACGCCCGGCTTCGATCAGGCCGCTCTCCTGCGCCCGCGTCAGCACGCGGTCGCGGTCGATGCCGCGCCCGTCGTCGCTCACGCGAATGGCAACGGCCGAGCGGTCGCGCAACGCGCTCAAGGTCAGGCGCCCCGCACGCGGCTTGCCCTTGGCGATGCGGTCGGCTGGCTGCTCGATCCCGTGGTCCACGGCGTTGCGCAGGAGATGCACGATGGGATCGCCCACCTCTTCCAGCATGGAGCGGTCGAGCTCCACGTCCTTTCCTTCAATCTCGAACTCGACTTCCTTGCCCACCGAACGCGCCGCGTCGCGCACGAGGCGCGGAAAGCGATCGAACACCTGCCAGACCGGCACCATGCGGCTCGTCATGATCTCATCCTGGAGATCGGCCACGAGACGCGACGCCTGCGCCACCGCTTCCACCAGCGCGGGATCGTCGCTCGCGCCAGCGAGTTGCAGCAGCCGGCCGCGCGTGATCACCAGCTCGCCGATGAGATTCATGAGCGTGTCGAGACGCCGGAGGTCGATGCGCACGCTGCGCTGCTGCCGCACGCCAGCCACCGCGGGCGCGTCGGCCGCGGGCGCCGCGACGCCTGACAGGTCCGAGACGCTGAACTCCATCGTCTGCCGCGGAACCTCCTCCGCCCGCGCGTCGTCGCCCGTGCGCACCTCGGCGACGTCGCCCGCTGAGCGAAGCGACGTCTCCACGTCGGCGGGGACGTGGTCCGTCACCAGGCGAATGGCGAAGTCATGGTCGAACTCGTCGGCCTGCAACTGCTCCAGCGGCGGCGAGCACGCAACGACGTCGCCCAGCTTCCGTGCCGCCTGCACCACGAGGAAGGCGCGCACGGCTTTCAGCTGCGTTCCCCGCGCCAGTCGCACGCGCACGAGCAGTCCTTCTCCGGCTGGCGGCAGTGCGCTCCATTCGCCTTCCGCGAGGGCCACCTCCGACGCGAGCGCGCTCGCTCCACCCGCGCGCGCGCCGTCGGCGCGGAGTCGCGCGACGAGCGGACCCACTTCGGGCGCGTCCAGTCGTCCCTGCACCGCGCCCTCGATGGCGTTCTCCAGCACGTCCGCGGACTGGAAGAGCAGTTCCATGAGTTGCGCGTCGACCGCGCGCGCGCCGCGCCGCACGTTGTCGAGAAGCGTCTCCAGCTCGTGCGACAGTGAGGCCACGGGCCCGTAGCCCATCGTGGCGCTCATGCCCTTGATCGTGTGGACGGAACGGAAGATGGCGCCCACGGACTCGCCGCCGTCGCTCCCTCCCCCGCCCCGCTCGAGCTCGAGCAGCGAGTGATTGATGGCGGAAACGTGCTCGCGGCTCTCGGTGAGAAAGAGCTCGGCGTACTGGGCGCTATCCACGTGCGACCGCCGACGTCACCCCAGCACGCGCTGAACGGCTTCGAGCACGCGGCTCGGCTGAAAGGGCTTCACCACGAAGTCCTTGGCGCCGGCCTGGATGGCCTCCACCACCAGGGCCTGCTGCCCCATGGCGCTGCACATGAGCACCTTGGCGCCCGGATCGAACTTGCAGATCTCGCGCACTGCGTCGATGCCACCCATGTCCGGCATCACGATGTCCATCGTGACGAGGTCCGGTCGCAGCTGCTTGTACTTCTCGACGGCCTGTACACCCGTCTCCGCTTCCCCGACGATCTCGAATCCCGCCTGCTGGAGGATGTCGCCAACCATCGTCCGCATGAAGATCGCGTCGTCGCAGATCAATACTGTGTGACTCACTCGATTGCCCCCTTAGAGCAGGACCTGCGTGACCAGCGCATGAATGTCCACCAGGACGACGACGCCGTCGCCCAGGTGACCGAGCCCTCGCACGAGCCCTCGCGGAGCATCCCCCGCGCTCATGGCAACTGGCTCCTCCGTGATTGCCTGCACGTCCATCACCTCGTCCACCGCCACGCCAACGACGCGCGCGCCATGCGTCGCCAGAATGATGGACCCTTCCCGCACCGGCGCACGCGACAGATCCAGCCGCGCACCGAGATCGAGCACCGTCACGATCGTGCCGCGCAAGTTGATCAGCCCCTGGACGTACGGCGGCGCGCCAGGCAGTCGCGTGGCGCGCCGATAGGGAATGATCTCCCGGACCGCCTCGATATCACAGCCATACACACGCTCCGCTACACGGAACAGTAACGTCCGCGCGGCGTTGCGTGATTCAGGAATCGTCTCTAAAGAAGCCAAAATACTCCAACGGGTCTGTGTCGGCAAAGGCAACGTCTGGGCCTGCAGCACTCTCGATGGACCGCACCAGATCGGGCGGCAGCGCCGAGCGCAACTCCACCTCCGCACTCGTGACGGGATGACGAAAGCGCAGCCACGCTGCGTGCAAGAAATGCCGCTTGCCCGGCAGCGCAACCAGGCGGCGTCCGCCGCCGCCGCCATATGTATCGTCTCCAACCACAGGATGACCGACGGAAGCGAGGTGGACGCGAATCTGGTGTGTCCGACCGGTGTGGAGATGAGCGCGCAGGAGGTCCACGGCGTCGAACCGTGCGAGCCGCACGAAGTCCGTTCGCGCCGCCCGCCCTGCACTGACGATTGCCATGCGCTTTCGGTCTCGCGGATCGCGCGCGATCGGCTTGTCCACCGTGACACGGTCGGCGTCCAGGTGCCCCCACGACAGCGCGGCGTAGCGCCGCACGATGTCCCGCCGCTGCATCGCCGCGCCCAGGATGCGGTGCGCGCGGTCCGTCTTGGCCACCAGCAGCAAGCCCGACGTTTCCTTGTCCAGTCGGTGCACGATCCCCTCGCGCTCCTCGCCACCCAGGTCGGAGAGCGGACCCCCTCGGCCCTTGAGGGCGTTTACGAGCGTCCCGCTCCAGTTGCCAGGCGCCGGGTGCACCACCATCCCGGCCGGCTTGTCCACGACGAGGACGTCATCATCCTCGAACGCCACGACGAGCGGGATGTCCTCGCCGATCACCGGACGCGCGGTGGGAGGAGGAATCACCACCGACACCACATCGCCGAGCACGGGCCGGTAGCTCGCGCGCTCCGGGCCACCGTTGACGAGCACCTGACCCAGCGCGATGAGCGTCGCGGCCTGCGTGCGCGAGAGGTCGAGTCCGCCGGCCACGAACAGGTCCAGCCGAGGGGCATCGGCCGGGGCGGTGAGCTCGTGCCGGATGCCGTCCCCTGCGATGCCGGGGCCGGCGTCGCTCACGCGTCCGGTCCCTTGGTCGTGCTCCGATCGGTGCCCTCGAGGGCCCTCGCAGGGACGGGCGTGCCGTCGCCGGCGGTGCCGAGCGGGAACACTTCCCGCGTCGACTCCGCCGGCTGATCAGTGACCGTCTCGTTGCGAGTGGCGGCCGCCTCCGCCATACGCTGCTCATGATCGTCGCGCGACAGCGACCACGCCAGCACGAGCGCGCCGACGGTGACCGCGGAGTCCGCCACGTTGAAGGTCCAGAAGCGAATGTCCCGATACCCGATGTCGATGAAGTCCACAACACCAAGCGGCGACCGGAAGCGGTCGATGAGGTTGCCGGCCGCGCCACCCCATGCGAGCCCCAGCGCGAGGATGCGCGTGTGGTCGCCCGCGCGGCCACCACCTCCCGTCATCCGGTAGAGTCGCCACAGCACCACCAGCGCGACGATGGCGAACGCGCCGAAAATCACGCGCGAATACGGGCCGAGCGACATGCTGAACGCCGCGCCCGGATTGTAGGCGAGCGTGAAGCGCACGACGTCGCCGATCACGCGGTGCGGCACGTAGCGCGGCGCGAGGAACTGCTCGGCCAGAAGCTTCGTGACCTGATCGGCCACGATGATGCACGATGCCGTGCCCCAGAAGAGACGTGCGCCCGAGCGAGTCGGCGCGAGAGGAGTCGTCAGACGAGGTCTCCCCGCTCCACCGGGCCTGCAGCCGCAACGGGGGGCGCGTTGAGCCGAGCGGCGTCCTGCGCGACCGCGGCGCGATCCTCCTGCCACAGCACCCAGGCCAGCAGCATCGCGCCCGTGCTCACGGCCATGTCCGCCACGTTGAACGTCGGCCACCGCGCGTCGCCGATGCCGACGTCGAGAAAATCCACCACGCCAAGTTCAGAGCGCAGGCGGTCCAGCAGGTTGCCAATGGCGCCGGAACAGACGAGTGCCAGCGCCAGCGTGCGTGGCATGTCGCCGCGTGTTGTGGCGAGGTACAGCCTGCCGAGGATGACCAGCGCCACGAGCGTGAGTCCGGTGAAGATCCACCGCGAGTAGTCTCCCAGATGCAGCCCGAACGCCGCGCCCGGGTTGTAGACCAGCGTCAGCCGCACCGTGGAACCGAACACGTCATGTGGCATTCGCTGTGGCGAGAGCGCGCGCTCCGCGAGCCCCTTCGTCACGACGTCGATCGCGGTGACGAAGAGGAGCACGGGCCAGAACAGCGCACCGTTACTTCGACTTTGCATCTTCCTCGCGTTGCTTGCACTGAATGCAGAACCGCGCGTGCGGCAGCGCATCCAACCGCTCGTATGCGATATCCTGTCCGCAGTTGTGGCACTTGCCGAACGTCTCGGGAGTGCGATAAAGACGACGCAGCGCCTCATCGATGTGCCACAGGAAGCGCCCTTCCTGGCTGGCGAACAGGAACGCCTTCTCGCGCTCCATGGCGTCCGTGCCCTGGTCCGCCATGTGGAAGGAGTAGCTGCTGAGATCGCCGCCCGACTCCTGCGACGTCGCGCCAAACGCCTCATCGTAGTGACCGAGCTCCTTCAGCACACGCTTCCGCTCATCCAACAGACGCTTCTCGAAGTGCTGCAGCTGCTTCTTCGGCATTGCCTTCGGCTTTACCGCCTTGGTCGCGCTCTCTGACGTGGCCATTGCTACTCGTCCCGGGTTAGGGCAAGGTCACCATGGATCCCGTCGAGATCCACCGGCTGCCTCGCCAGCATTTGCTCACTCTCTGAA
>JANOIJ010000252.1:0-4873 GCA_031407575.1 Gemmatimonadaceae bacterium
TACGCGATCCCCAGGGTCGCGAGCTCTTCGTGGAGACGAGTCGTCAGGTCCTCGACCCGGGTTCCGCGAATCGACAGCCCCAGATCTGAGATGCGATGGCCAAGGAGCAACGCGCGCTCAGTTTCCCATTCCGCGGAATTGTGCACGCGGACTGAGGGGGCAAGGCGCGTACCGAGCGGGCACGTATGTCGTCAGGTCGGGCCGATAGGAGCCTGGATGAACCCCGGACAGCGAACGCTGTTAACGCTGACACGACGCACGCCGAAAGCGCTGGCACTTGCCCAAACGGCAGAGGCGCCCGCGAGCCGGTCCACGTTGCCGGAAAAGAGAAAGCGCCGCGAATTTCGAGGCGCCCGTTTTCAACGGCAACCCGATGACTCGTCAGGCGGCAGACTCCTCCGGCTCGAGCTCGTCTTCCGGAAACGGCGCCCACATGTAGGCGGTGAAGCGAGGGGTGGTCTCGGGCTCCCACCCGCGGGAGATGACAATTCCAACGGGCTCGTCGGTCTGCGGCTGCGTCTCTTGCGGCATCATATAGATAGGAGGGTCGTGTCAATGAAAAACCCCCCGGAACGGTCGGGGGGCATGACCCTCTAAAGCACCATGGATGCCAATCGCATCCAAATTCATAAGACGCTATCAATAAACAACTTACGCGTGTGTTGCGACCAGGGATCGGTCGTCTCGTGTCCTATTGATACGCTCGTCTAGCGACTTTGTCGTGTCATTTCGAAACGCACTGCGCGGGCCAAGGCCCCTACGCAATCCCTTTCCGCGCGAGAAAGCTGTTGGGCGCCCCCTCGTCCACCGTGACGTCCCAACCGCGATACCGCCGGCGCAGCTCCTCGATCGAAACCGCCCGCTTGCCGGCAGCCGCAATCGTCTGCACGAGGTGGACGCCACCGTCAGCCGTCGCGCTCTGGAGCACCTCGATCACCCGCGTCCGCTCGGCTGCGTTCAATCCCGTGAACGCCGCAGGGGTGTAGATCACGGCGGTGAGTGGCGCATCGGGCGTGAATGCATGGAGCGCGGACGCGCTCGCGTGAACGCGTTCGCCAAAGCCGGCCTGTTCTGCCGCGTCCAGCACTCGCTGCACCGCATCAGGCTCGGCAAACGCTGTCACGTCGCAGCCATTGGCGGCGAGGAACAGCGCCGGCGTCTCCAATTGTGCGCCAGCCACGAGAACGCGCGCGTCGCCCGCAACCGCGTTCGCCGCCTGAACCATGAAGTCGTCGCGGCTCAGGCCCCAGTGCTCGGGGCGGCACAGTTCCGCGATGAGCTTGACGCGATTCTTCCGCCACACCGTGTAGCTCGCCAGGCGCAGCCGCTTCGCGATGATCTTGTCCACTTCGTCGCACAGCAGCAGCTCCGTGAGCGCAAACTGCTGCTGGCCGGCCAGCGCGCGGACCGCCGCGTCGCCGATGGACAGCAGCACGGTTCGCGGCACCGACTCCTTGTAGTTCTCGATCTCTCTCTCGAGGTATTGCGCGTACTCGTACTTGAGCGATCGCGACGGGCGCTGCGCCATGCGGGGAGAGGGGCTGGAGACGCATCTAAGCTAGAACATGCGACGAATCGCGCAAGTGTCTGTCGCAATACAGGTTAGCACATACCGCATGCTGCATCTGTTTATCGCGCACGCGCAGTGAGCTGCGTCACTCGACTCGATTGGTGGCCAGCGCTGCGACGGTTCCACGTGCACGATCGCCTCCGCGGTGCCGAGCTCGCGGGCGATGGCCTGCTCCACTTCGTCGGTGAAATCATGTGCGTCTGTCACCGTCGTGGCACCGTCCACGAGGATGGTCACCTCTGCGAACAGGTGCCCGGAAGACGTGCGGCGCGACCGCGCCGCGCGGACGCCCTTCACCCCCGGGATCGCGCTTACGATGGCGGCAAGCCTGTCCGCGTCGACGGCGCGTGCATCCACCAGGATGGGGATGGACCCGCGGAGGATTTGGTATCCCCGTCCACGCGATGATCAGTGCGACGACCACGCCGAGCGCCGCGTCGGCACGTCCGTATCCCATTCGTGAGAGGACGAGGGACGCGATGGCCAGCGCGGTGACGAGATGTCACTCGCGGTGTGCGCCGCGTCCGCGAGGAGCAGGGGACTCGACAACATTCGTCCGCGCCGCCGCTCGTAGATGACGACGATGAAGTTGACCGCGAGCGCGCTGCCACCGAGACGGCGACGATTCGCGACGACATTGCTCAGCATGTCGAGTACGGATTCCAGCGCGGCGCCGAGCACGGTGAGTGCACCCGTCCTGGCGCCGACGCTGATCTTGAGCGCGGCGGACAGCGCGTTGAGCAGCAGCACGATGACCAGCGCGCGTCGAACGCCCTTCGACCGCAACGTCGATGTTGCGAACGCGATTGCGCTGGAGTGTGGCGGCGTGAGCATTCCCTAGATTGTGCGAAACTTACGCGAGCCGTGTCACCGCCTCGCCGGCATGGCAGCGACGCGTAGCCACATTTCCCTCCTCAGGTATCCGATGCCCGAGCTGCCCGAAGTCGAAGCCGCGTTGGGAGTGTTGCGCGATGCCGCGACCGGTCGCGCCATCGCACGCGTCCGCCTGCTGCATCCCTCGTTCAAGCGACGGCTCTCACCGGCCAAGTTACGTACGCTGGTCGACGCTCGCGTTGCGCGCGTCGAGCGGCGCGGCAAGCACCAGCTGCTGCACCTTGCGGACGGGCGCGTGTTGCACGCGCACTTCCGCATGAATGGCGATTGGGCGACCGATTCGGTGACCGATGCGCTTCCTCGCTTCGCGCGCGCGGCGGTGGACTTCACGGATGGCGTTCGACTGGTCTTCGTCGATTCGCGAGCGCTGGGTACCATCGAGCTGCACGCCGCGGGCGCGATGCCGGACCTGGGCCTCGGGCCAGATGCAGCAGATGGCGGATGGACGGCGGAGCATCTCATCACCGCGCTGTCCACCCGCCGCGGCCCGATCAAGCCAGCGCTGCTCGACCAGAAGCTCATCGCGGGACTCGGGAACATCTACGCCGCCGAGTCGTTGTGGCGCGCGCGAATCGATCCGCGTGCGAAGGCGAATTCGTTGACGCCGGCGCAAGTGAAGGCGTTGCGAAAGGCCATCGCCGCGGTGCTGAAGCGCGCGACGGGCTCGCGCTACACCGACGACAGCACCGTGGACCTGGACGTCTATGATCGCGAAGGATTGCCGTGCCGCCGGTGCACCGCGCCGATCGAGCGCATCGCGCAGGCAGGCCGCTCCACGTACCTCTGTCCGTCGTGCCAGAAGTAGGAACGACCGCTAGTCGAGTGCTTCGAGCAGCGCGCCCTTGATGTAGCCGGTCTCTGGCACCGTGAGTAGTTCCGGATGGTCGATCGGCTGTCCGCGAATCTCGCGGAGCACGATGCGCCGCCCGCTGTCCGCTGCGGCTTCCTCGAGCATCTCGAGGAACAGCGGCTTCGAGAGGTGGAAGGAACAGCTCGCGGTGAACAGCAGTCCCCCGGGCGCGAGGAGTCGCATCGCGCGCAGGTTGATTTCCTTGTAGCCGCGCAGCGCGGCCGGGAGTGCGGCGCGGGTTTTTGCGAAGGCCGGTGGGTCAAGCACGATCGTGTCGAACTGGGCGCGCTCGCGCTCGCGGGCCTTGAGATACTCGAACGCGTTGGCCTCGATGAACTCGCCGTTGGTGAGGCCGTTGCGCCGAAAGTTCTCGTCCGCTCTGCTGAGCGCATGCGCGGAGGCGTCGAGCGCGATGACGTGTTGTGCGCGCTGCGCGAGGTGCAGCGCGAACGACCCGTGATAGCTGAAGCAGTCGAGAGCGCGACCGCGCGCGACGCGTCCCACGAGGGCGCGATTCTCCCGCTGGTCGAGGAAGGCGCCGGTCTTCTGGCCTTTCCACGGCGCGGCGAGGTAACGCACGCCGTGCTCGCGTACTTCGATTTCGTCGGGTACCGCGCCGTGGAGGAGTTCGACAGTGGTGGGGAGGCCCTCCTTCACGCGGAGTGAGACGTCGTTACGTGCGAGGATGCCCGCGGGAGCAAGCTGTTCGATGAGTGCGTTGACGATTGGCGTGCGGAACTCTTCGAGTCCCGCGCTCATCAACTGGATGACGAGATGGTCATCGTATCGATCGACGACGAGCGACGGAATGCCGTCGCCTTCGCCGTGGACGAGGCGGAAAGCCGATGCGTGTTGCTCGAGACCGGTTCGTCGCGCGACAGCGCGCGCGATTGTCGCGTGCCACCATGCGGCGTCGATGACAGCGTCGGCGTTGGTGTCGAGCAGGCGGAGGGAGATCTCGGACAGCGGACTGAAGAGCGCGACGCCGAGTGGCTTGCCGCGCTGGTCGGTGACGCGGACGGCGCCGGCTGTGTTGCCGGGCCGCTGGATGACGTCGCTCCGGTAGATCCACGGATGTCCGGCGGTCCAGCGGCGGGCGCCTTTGGTGGAGACGATGGCGGAGAGCATGGTGCAAGGTAAGCGCGACACGGTGGCGGGCGGGCGCGTCGCACTTGAAATCAGTTCTGAAATCGGGTACAATCCGGACCCTTCGACGATGTGATGTTTTTCTCGTTGAATGGGCCGTTGTTGGTGATGTGGGAAGGTGGTTCGAGCGAGCACTTGCAACGGCAATCTCGCTCGTTTACAATGCAAGGCTCACCGCGAGAGTTTTCAATTCGCGGCAACGCTGTTTGAAAAATGAAGGACAGAGGATGGGTCGTCGGTTCAGGTCTTTTTGCCGGCGACAAATCGTGGGAATACGAATCTGGTCTGCTACCGGGCTGGCACTCGAAGGTGCCGAACCGCTGGGAAAGGAACGCGTCCATCGCCAAGGGATCTGATCGTTGGATCGAGGTGGTTCGCCATCAGGGGCTCGCCCGTTGTCTCGGTGACCTGTC
>JANOIJ010000294.1:0-10747 GCA_031407575.1 Gemmatimonadaceae bacterium
TGCCTTGCGGCAGCGCGAGGATCGCCTCGAGAATCTGGTTCGACGAACGACTCGGCGTCTCCTCGTCTGTGCGCGGGCAGTGCGGAACGCCGATCGTCGCGAACAGCAGGTTGAGGTAGCTCGCGATGTCGGTCATGGTGCCGACGGTGGAGCGCGGGTTGCTCGCGATGGTCTTCTGCTCGATGGAGATCACCGGCGAGAGGCCGAACACGAAGTCGACGTCCGGCTTGGCGACCTGCTAGATGAACCGCTTTGCATAGCTCGACAGCGACTCCATGTACCGCCGCTGTCCCTCGGCGTAGATGGTATCGAACGCGAGGCTCGACTTTCCGGAACCCGAAAGACCGGTGATGACGACGAGCCGGTCGCGCGGGATCTCTACCGTGACGTTCTTGAGGTTGTGCACGCGGGCGCCCTGGACGGTAACGCTGGTGCGTGCGGTTGTTTTTCTTGTCATCCTGAGCGCAGCGAAGGACCTGCACCACCATCGAGCGAAAAGAACGCCAGCTCCTGCACGTCCACGTGGCTCTTCTTCGTCAGCCGGATGGACACCGCCGCCTTGCCGATCAGCCCCTGGTCCGCCAGGTACTCGCACGCGATGGTCGCATTGCCGACGTCGAAGTTGCGCTTGAAGTGATCCTCGATCTCGGTGCACGAGCGCGTCTCGCCCACGTCGCGCAGGTGGTCGAGCAAGGGCGCGAACACCACCGGCGCTCGCGAGCCGATGTAGCCGTCGATCGCATCGAGTGCGGCATGCACGGCACTCCGCGTCTTCCTTGTATTGAGGACGCCGGTGTAAATGATGCCGAACAACGCGGGATTCAGCTCGAGCGCTTGCGGGATGACTTCGCGGCCGGCAAGCAAGCCACGGCTGACGATCTCCAGCCGCGCCAGCGGTTCGGCGCAGTAGAGGATCCAGAGCGCGGTGTACTCGAGGTCACCGCGTGTGCGCAGCCATTTGTGCGCCTTGTACAGCGGCGGCAGCACGTTGGTCGCTGCGCGGAACGACTGCACGCGAGTGTCGCGCGCGCCGATCTCACCGAGCCGAGCGAACATCTCGGCGATGCTCTCATCGTGCGTGTAGAGGAGGCGGCCTTTGGCGAGGAAGGAATGCATGAACGAGTTCCCCAGCGACCCCTCGACGGTCGTGCGGAACTCGGTGCGCGACATGAGCATCGCGTGGACGTTGACGCCACGCGAGTTGAGCGCGACGTGACGGAATGCCACCTTGCGGTCGTCGATGGTGATGAGCACGAGGTCGACGTCGGACTTGGCCCACACGGTGTCATGCGACAGGCTGCCGCCGAGTATGGCGGCGAGCACCGAGCCGTCGCCCTTGACCTGTGCGATCAGCGCATCGAGCGCCGCGGTGAACTGCTGGTGAACGGCGCTCTGGGGCATGGTGGCGGAACTCGGTGGCGTCGCGAGCACGTGGCGATGTCGGCGGGAGAGTGGAACCATGAACGGGCGTCGTCAAGCAGTGACCGCTTGCTGCACCCAGCGACCCGTTGGCTGCGCGCGGACAAGGGACCGTTCGCCCGCGAGTGATGTCATCCTGAACGAAGTGAAGGATCTGCACCTGAGCTCAGCGGGACCACGGCCGCGTTCACCGCCTCTCGTTATTCACCGGTGCGCAAGGTAGAATGTCGCCACTAGCCCGGTGAGGAAGGCATGATGCGTTCATTGACGACTCGATTCTTGGCGACCGTGGTCCTTTGTGGACTCACTCTGGGAGTGGCCGTGACACGTGGACCTTCAGCCGCGACCATGGCGACCGCGGCGACGCGATTCCTCGAGAGCCTCACGCCCGAGCAGCGACAGCGCGCGACGTTCTCGTTCGACGGCGCGGAGCGAACGCGGTGGAACTTCATTCCCACGGAGAACTTTCCGCGGTACGGGCTGACGATCAAGGAGATGAGTGAGCCGCAGCGAAAGCTCGCGCACGACTTGTTGAAAGCCGGCCTGAGCCAGCGCGGCTACCTCACCGCCACTGAGATCATCGAGCTCGAGCGCGTGCTGCATGTGCTCGAGGCCGCGCAGCCGCGTTTCGTGCGAGATCCGGAGCGGTACTTCTTCTCGATCTTCGGCACACCGTCGGTGAAGGACACGTGGGGCTGGCGCGTCGAGGGACACCACCTGTCAGCGCACTTCACGGTGGCGAACGGGACGCTGGTCGCGGGCTCGCCGTCGTTTTTCGGCTCCAACCCGGCTGAAGTCAGGAGCGGACCGCGCACGGGCACGCGCGTGCTGGCACGCGAGGAGGACGTCGCCCGCGAGCTGCTCGGCGCGCTGGACGCAACGCAGCGCGCCACGGCGACCATCAATACCATCGCGCCGAACGACATCGTCACCATGGCGAACGTGAAGATCGACCCGCTGTCGCCCGAGGGCCTTTCGGCGTCGGCGATGAACGCGGCGCAGCGCGCGCTGCTGGTGAAGCTGGTGGACGTCTACATCGGCCGCATGGCGGACGACGTCGCCGCTGCCGCGCGCGCGCGGATCGAGAAGGCAGGGTGGGAGCGCGTCGCGTTCGCGTGGGCCGGTCCGCAGGAGCGTGGGCAGAAGCACTACTATCGCGTGCAGGGCCCCACGTTCCTCATCGAGTACGACAACACGCAGAACGACGGCAACCACATCCATTCGGTGTGGCGCGAGTTCAATGGCGATTTCGGTGCGGATCTTCTAAGAGAGCATGTGCGTGGGTCGCCGCACTGATTTGGTGGAGAGGTGTCGAGTAGAACTATCCCGCGGCCCCGACGGTCAACGCCCTTCACCGCCCCCTGTCCTCCACCAACTCGATGGACAGTCCATCCGGCCCCTCGATCATCGCCGCTCGCGTGTCGCCGAAGGCATAGGGTGCGAGCAGCACGCGCACGCCATTGTGACGTAGGCGCGTGAGCAGCCCATTCAGGTTGTCCACGGTGAACGCCACGTGATCCAGCGCCTGGCCGCGCGACGGCACGAGTCCTCGACGCGGATACCAGGACATCGCGCCATTCCCGAATCGCACACCGATTGATGGTTGGCGCACGGTGCCCTCACGCTCGAGCGACGGCCAGCCCGGCACATCATGTGGCACATCGCACGGATGGGCCGCTGATCGGCCCGCTTGCAACGCCATGCCGAGCTGCTCGACATACCATCTCGCCGCGCACAGGGGCTGCGAGTGGAAGAAGTGCAGGTGCGAGAACGAATCGCGCGTCGTCGGACCACCCACGAGCTCGAAGAGGACGCCGTCCGGCGCGACGACGTAGCTGAATCCCCCGTCGCGCGGCGCCGCTGCTGCTGCCGTGTCCAACTGCGGCGCGGTGAGCAAGCCGAGGTACGGCGCGAAACCCGACCGCCACACGTGCGCCGAGTCGCCAGGCCTGACGAACAACGGAAGGTGCGTGACGCCGATGGTCGCGAGGCGCGCCGCGAGGTCCGTGGTGTTGGTGTTCGCGCCGATGTGCCAGAACGCACTCTGCGGTTCCGAACGGTGCAGGTCATGACGCCACGCCCCCGCCGGTGGCTGCTCCACCTTGGTGAACAGCAGCAGCATGTCGGCCTCTACGCCCGGATACCCCGCCATCGTTGTACGGTGCGCCGCGGGCCAGAGCTTGAGGTACCACTCGATCGCCGCGTCCGGATCAGCCGAATTCAGCCCGACATGATGCAGCCTCGGCACCGGAAGGCGGTCACCCTGCGCGTGCAGGGCGGAAGCAGAGATGCAGAGGGCGGACGCGACGACCCGAAGTGTTCTCATGTCTGGAACGTACCCAAAGTTGGGTCGGGGTCAGGGTCAGAGTACAATCGCGATTTGCGATACTTACTCTGACCCCGACTCTGACCCCTTCGCGTAGATTCGGCCAAATCCCCGACAGGAGTGCATCGCACGATGATCCGGCTCACCCTCGCATTCGCCCTCGTTGCAGCGCCACTCGCCGCACAGCAGAAGTCGGTCTACACGCCGAATGCGCTGAATGCCGACCAGCAACTTGCGCGCGACATCTACAAGGAGCTCATCGAGATCCACACCGGCGTCACCACCGGCAACATCACCACGGCAGCCCTCGCGATGGCCAAGCGCTTCCGCGACGCCGGCATCCCCGAGGCGGACATCTTCGTCGGCGGTCCGCGCCCGGAGAAGCACAACGTCGTCGCACGCCTTCGCGGCCGTGCAGCCGGCGGACGCAAGCCGCTGCTCCTGCTCGCCCACCTCGACGTCGTCGAGGCGCTCAAGGCGGACTGGTCGCCGGACCTCGATCCCTTCGTCTTCACTGAGCGCGACGGCTACTACTACGGGCGCGGTACGGCCGACGACAAGGCGATGGCGTCGATCTTCGTCGCCAATGTCTTCCGGCTGAAGAAGGAAGGCTGGGTGCCCGACCGCGACGTCATCATCGCCCTCACGGCGGACGAGGAGAGCGGGCCCGCCAACGGCGTGGACTGGCTGCTCAAGAACCATCCGCAACTCGTCGACGCCGCGCTGGTCATCAACGAGGGCGGTGGCGGCACGCTCCGCAACGGCAAGCCGCTCTTCAACAGTGTGCAAGCCACGGAGAAGATCACGACGAACCTCACCCTGCGCGCCACCAATCGCGGCGGACATTCGTCCGTGCCGCGCGACGACAACGCCATCACCTCGCTCGCCGACGCGCTCGCGAAAGTAGGGCGGTATCACTTCACGGTGAAGCTCAACGACGTCACGCGCGCCTTCTTCTCCAAGACCGCCGCTCTCGAGACGCCGACACTCGGCCGCGCCATGAAGACGCTTGTGGCGAATCCAGCGGACAAGGCAGCCGCGGCGATCGTCGCGAAAGATCCGCGCTACAGCGCGATGCTGCGGACTACGTGCGTGGCCACGATGCTCACCGGCGGCCACGCGACGAACGCCCTGCCGCAACTCGCCGAAGCCAACGTCAACTGCCGGGTGTTCCCGACCGAGACCGCCGAGGAGGTACGCGCCGCGCTCGAGAAGGCCATCGGCGATACGGCGGTGCAGGTCATCGTTCGTACGCAGCGTGGGTCGGTGCCGCCGTCACCGCTGCTGCCAGAGGTGTTCGGGCCGGTCACGCAGATCACGAAGGAGTTGTTCGGCGACATTCCCGTCATTCCGGTCATGTCCACCGGCGCCACGGATTCCCGCTTCTTCCGCGCCGCCGGCGTGCCGTCGTTTGGCGTCTCGGGCCTGTTCCTGGACCCGACTGTCGACGCACGCGCGCACGGCCGCGATGAGCGCATGCGCGTGCAGTCGTACTACGAAGGGCAGGAGTTCCTGTACCGACTCACGAAGGCCCTCGCGTCTGCGCCGGCGATTCCATAGCTGTCATCCTGAGCGCAGCGAAGGATCTGCACCTCCCGTTACCAGGAACGACGTGCAGATCCTTCGCTGCGCTCAGGATGACACGTTTGTCGTCTTCGGGCGGAACAGCAGCGCGAAGATCACGAAGATCACGAGCGCACCAATAGCCGGCACCTGCCAGATCTTCTCCCAATCGTGCACCACCACGCCGTCGGCACCCGTGGTCGCATACCGGTTCACCACCATGCCGGACACCGCAGCGCCGATGAGGTAGCCCACGCCGTTGGTGACGAAGTTGATGAAGCCCTGCGCGGCGGCACGAACTTTCGGACCCGCCTGCTGATCCGTGTAGATCTGCCCAGCGACGAAGAAGAAGTCGTAGCAGATGCCGTGCAGCAGGATGCCGACGTAGATCATCCACATCCCCGACCCGCTGTCGCCGCCGCCAAACGCGAAGTACCGCAGCGACCACGCCAGCATGCCCACGAGCATGATCCACTTGATGCCGAACCGCCGCAGCGCGAACGGCAGCAGCAGCATGAAGCCGATCTCCGACATCTGGCCAAACGTCTGGATGAACGCCGGCTCCGGCGCCCCGATCTCGTTCAGGAATGGATTGGTGAACGCGTAGTAGAACTGGAGCGGAATGCAGAGGAGGAACGAGCCGAGCACGAACACGGCGAATGAGCGGTCCTTGAGCAACTGCAAGGCGTCGAGGCCCAACGCGTCACGCACGCTGAACGGTGCGCCCGCGGCCTTGGGCGGCGTGTGCGGCAGCACCAGTGAAAACAGGCCGAGCACGATCGAGGCGCCCGCCGCGATGCGCATCGGCGTCGCGAGCGCGTCGGCATGCAGGTACTTGCCCACGATGACGCCGGCAACGATCCAGCCGATGGTGCCGAGGACGCGGATGATCGGGAAGTCGCGCGCCGCGTCGGTCACGTTGTGGAACGAGATCGAGTTCGTCAGCGACAGCGTGGGCATGTAGCACAGCGCATACAGCAGCAGGAGCGGATAGAACGAGCCCCATTCCGTCTGCATCGAAAGGAAGTACATCACCACGCCGCCGGCGATGTGCAGCAACGCGAGCAGCTTCTCGCTCGCGAAGAACCGGTCGGCCACAATGCCCATGAAGAACGGCGAGATGATCGCGGCGATCGCCATGGCGCCGTAGGCACTGCCGATCTGCGTGTCCGTGAACTTGAGGGTCGTGCCCAGGTACGTCCCCATCGTCACGAACCACGAGCCCCAAATGAAGTACTGCAGGAACATCATCGTCGAGAGACGCGCACGAATCGCGGTCATTGAAGTACCGGGGTGAAGTGGGTCATGCAGTCCTCGGAGGGTGGTCGGGCGTCGTCACTCGCGCGCCGGCACAAAAGAGGCGGCCATCGTGCGCGGCCACAAGGGGCACGCGCGCTATTTACTCCTGCTGGAATCGGGTGCACACTAGCCGCTCCCAACCCGAGGACGTCATCGTGCGCGGTCTCATGATGGACACGCCCCTCACGCTGCCCGCCCTCCTGAGCCACACCGCGCGCCTGCACGGCGACCGCGAGATCTCCAGCCGGCGAGACGACCGCTCCATCTACCGCACCACGTGGGGCGACTGTCTCCGCCGTGCGCGCCAACTCGGTGCGGCGCTCCGCGGGCTCGGGATGGTCGAGGGCGATCGCGTCGCAACGTTCGCCTGGAACAACGACCGGCACCTCGAGGCCTACCTCGGTATTTCCGCCTCGGGGTTCGTGCTGCACACGCTCAACATCCGGCTCCATCCCGACGACCTCGCGTACATCGCCACCGACGCGGGCGACCGTGTCGCCATCGTCGACGCGTCGCTCTGGCCGCTGTTCGAGAAGTTCGCCGCGCGTGCGCCCTTCGAGCACGTCATCGTCGTCAGCGACACGGGCCAGGTGCCGGACGGCACCCTCGACTACGAGACGCTCCTGGCCGGCTACGCTGCCGAGCCCTTCGCGGATATTCGCGACGAGCATGCCGCGGCGTCGATGTGCTACACGTCGGGCACCACCGGCAAGCCCAAGGGCGTTCTCTACTCGCACCGCTCGCTGGTGCTGCATACGCTCAGTCTCGTCTGTCCCGACGTCTTTGCCCTCTCGCGCACGGACGCCGTCCTCCCAGTCGTGCCGATGTTTCACGCCAACGCGTGGGGCATTCCCTACGGCGCGGCGCTCGTCGGGGCGCGCGTCGTGTTTCCCGGCCGCTTTCTCGACCCCGCAAACCTCGTCGACCTGCTCGCCACCGAGCGCGTGACGCTCACCGCCGGCGTGCCGACGATCTGGCTCGGCATCCTCGACTACCTCGACGCGCACAAGGGAGAGCACGACCTGTCGGCCATGCGCTTCATGGTGATCGGCGGGTCCGCGGCGCCGCAGTCGATGGTCCGCGGCTTCGAGGAGCGGCACGGCCTCCAGATCATGCAAGGCTGGGGCATGACCGAGCTCTCGCCGCTCGGCTCATTCACCACGGACGGGCCCGAGTCGGTGACGCCGGAAGACCGGCATCGCTATCGCGCCACGCAGGGCGTGCCGGTTCCGTTCATGGATATTCGCGCGAGGAACGCCGATGGTCTCGCGCCGTGGGATGGCCAGACCATGGGCGAGCTCGAGGTCCGCGGACCATGGGTGGCGAGTGCATACTTTGGCCGCGCAAACGATGACGCGTTCACGGCGGATGGCTGGTTCCGCACCGGCGACATCGTGACCATCTCGCCGCGCGGCAACCTGATCATCCAGGACCGCGAGAAGGACCTCGTGAAGTCGGGCGGTGAGTGGATCAGCTCCGTGTTGCTCGAGAGCCACCTGATGGGGCATCCGGACGTGCAGGAAGCGGCGGTGATCGGGGTGTCGCATCCGCAGTGGCTGGAACGGCCGCTCGCGGTGGTGGTGCCGAAGGCGGGGTGCACGCCCAACACCGAGGAGTTGCGCAGCTACCTCGCGGCGCACTTCGCCAACTGGTGGGTGCCCGACGCGGTGATCCTGGCGGAGTCACTGCCGCGCACGGCGACGGGGAAGGTGCGGAAGCTCGACCTGCGTGCCCTGCACAAGGACTACTTCGCCGTTCCGTCCGCGCGAGCACTGGATCCAGCGCCAAGGGTCTGAAAGAGGGTGGCGATTCAGGCGGGGTCAGAGTAGGGGGTCAGAGTAGGGCGTGATTCCGATCCGACGCGCATTGCAAAGCAACGGTCTTGTGGGTTCGCTCGGCCGCTCGGGAAAGCGCGTCCTCACGCAGGAGCTGCGAAGCCCTCGTCCCGCAGTAGTGCCCGATCGAATGTGACGACGATTTCGCAGCCAGCCTCGAAAGCTTGTTCGCGAATCAGGTAGTCCGCATAGTCGCCCTTTCCACTGTTGAATGCGCTCAGTGCGCGCGCGAGCAGGTCCGCCTGCGAGAATACGAGATGCCTGGCGCGCAGCAACTCGCGAAGCACGCCGCCGATCTCGTCGCGAGGGACTTTGTACGCAGCGGCCAACACCCACACGGTCTCGCACACAACGATGTCGGAGATGAACAGCGTCTCTCCCGCGTCGATCGTGCGTTCGATCAGGGCTGCCGCGTCTCGTGACTGCGCGACGTCATCCGCGACGAGAAACCGAACGAGGACGTTCGTGTCCAGCGCGATGCGAGGCGAAGGCACACTCACGTGCGCGAAATGCGCTGGCGGATGACGTCGTTCATGTCGTCCACGGTCACTCCCGTCACGGTTGACTTCACGCTACCGCGCAGGCTTCGCAGGTCGACCGTCTCTGCTTCGACCGTCACCGTGCCGTCGGTCGCGATGCGAAATGCCACGCGGTCGCCCGCCCGAACGCCCAAGCGTTCGCGAACGCTTTTCGGCAGCGTGATCTGACCCTTGCTAGTTATGGTGGACCCACTCATACATTACTCCGAACGTGATTCCTTACCAATGGTAATGACGCGCCAGCGTTCGGACAAGCAGGCAGGCGTCGCGGACGCTCTGGAGGGAGGCCTGGGGCGCACTGCCGACGGCAGGTGACTACGGGTTCGGCTGGCCGGGCTCGCGCAGATGCTCAGGAAGGAGGAGCAGGAACGCGAAGTCGCCGCGGGGCTTAGATACCGCAGCTGATCCTGACCAGGTACTGTACCTTGAGACAGCTGGACGCGACCCGGAGGGCATCAATGTCGTCGAGTGTGACCATCCATCATCACGAGCGCGTCCTGGATGCGGCGCGTGCCATGACGATGTGCCTTGCTCTCGCTGCCGTCGGCTGCCGATCGGCGAGCCACGCCGCGGAGCAGCACCAGCGGGTGATGGCGCAATCCGCGACACCCATGGATCCCTCCCGAGGGTGCCGGACGCCGGTCAGCCAGCGCCCGGGAGACACCGGCTGCTATCTCACAGTTGAGGCTGCGCTCGGCACGCTCGACGGCAGACCAGTCTTCTGGCATCTCTATACCTACCCCACAGCAACGGCAGCAGAAGCCGCTCGCGGTCCGCGAGGGACGGTCGCCCACTCCTTTGCCAAGCATTGGGTGTATACCATCGAAGCGCAGGGCTGGCGTCCCACCGCCGGCGAGCGCATCGCGGTGATTGGTCCCCTCGCGGTCGCGGGCGACAAGCCGTACACGGCGCGCTACATGGAAGCGGTCTTCCCACCCGGCTACCAGACGACCGCTGGAGGCCATCGCCACTCCGGTCCCGAAGCGTGGTACGTCCTGACTGGAGCGCAGTGCCTCGAGACGCCGACCGGCCCGATCGTGGCGCGCGCCGGTGAAGGCACCATGGTGCCGGAAGGACCGCCGATGTCCATCTCGGGGATCGGCGCGGAGACGCGTCGCTCTGTTCTCCTCGTCCTGCATCCAACCGCAGAGCCGTGGGTTTCGGCCGCGCCCGACTGGACGCCCACGGGACTCTGCCCGAAGTAGGGTCGTCGAAAAGGGAGACGTGTCGGCGCGTCTCAGCTCGTGGAAGCCGTCCATGATTCGATGTCGTCCACACTAGCGAACACCAGCTTCCCGCGAGCGCGTGCGTACTCCACGAGCATGTCCGCACCTTGTGACGCGCCGCCCACCCGCACGATCGCATCGCAGTGATCCGCGATCCGTTCAGCGATCGGATGGAAGATCTCGTTGAACGGCTCGTCGCCGATGCGCGTCGAGCCAGCCAACTCGACGAGCGGCAGCGCAAACCACTCACCCACCACCGGCAGGTGACCGGCGCGAAACAGCGGCAATGTGTACGCCTCCATGGCGCGCACGTTTGCCGCGAGCTTCTCCGGGTCGTCGTCCGTGCCGGAGCGGTATGGACCCGCCACCATGATCATCATCGTGTGCGTGGTTCGTCGTCAGAGCACCTTGTCAGTGCACGCTGTCAGTGCACGCTGTCAGTGCACGCTGTCAGTGCACGCTGTCAGTGCACGCTGTCAGTGCACGCTGTCAGTGCACGCTGTCAGTGCACGCTGTCAGTGCACGCTGTCAGTGCACGCT
>JANOIJ010000306.1:0-27883 GCA_031407575.1 Gemmatimonadaceae bacterium
CGAGCCCTCCGTGAGCCGCGTGACGAGTGGCGCCACGTCGATTGCGTTTCCGTTGCCGCGGCAGGCAGTCTCCCTGCTCATCCTGGAATGGCCACTGACGCCGTGATCCATCGCCTCGCTGCGCGTGCCCTGTTGTGCGCCGCGCTGGTCGTCGTCGCTCGGCCCTCGCACGCAGACGCGCAGAACCTCGGCGACGTCATCGATGTCGGACTCGACTTTCGCAAGCCACATCAGACGTTGTTCGCAGCAACTCGCCTCACCGCATTCGACGCGGCCACGGGACGAGGCACACTTCAGTGGGAGCGCCACGTGCTCCAGCCGGGGCTCAACTTCGCCAAGATCGACGTGGGCTTCACGCGAGGCAACGCGACGGAATTTCCCGGAACCGAGTACGATCGCGACCCTGCACTGCCCTTCGACATCAGCTTCGTCAGCCCGCGCACGCTGCGCCTGCGCTTCAGCACACGCGATCTCCCGCCAGCGATCATGCAAGGCGCGCCCTCGCTCATGCTCGCGGGCGCTGTGCCAACGGACGCGTCGTGGCGCGTGCAGTCGGGCGATAGCGCCGTCACGTACACGAGCGCATTTGGTCGCGTTCGTATTGCCCGTAATCCATGGAGCATCGAGCTCTTCGATAGCAGTGGCACGCTCCTCACGCGCACGCAACGCCTCAACGAGCCACGTTCCTTCACGCCGTACGTGCCCTTTTCCTTTCTCCGGCGCTCGCGCGACATCGGGCGCAGCACCGCCGCGACCTTCGAGCTCGCGCCTGACGAGAAGATTTACGGATTGGGCGAGTCGTTCACGCGGCTCAACAAGCGCGGCCAGCGCGTCGTCGCGTACATCCGCGACGGCATGGGCGCGCAGAGCCAGGTGCAGTACAAGTCGGTGCCGTTCTTCATCAGCAGCCGCGGCTACGCGATGTTCGTGCACACGAGCGCACCCGTGACCTTCGACGTGGGCGCCGAGTTCGACGCGCACCATACGATCTACTCCGGCGACGAGCTGCTCGATCTTTTCGTCTTCCTCGGCGAGCCGAAGGACCTGCTCACCGAGTACACCGCGGTGACTGGACGCAGCCCGGTGCCGCCGCTGTGGTCGTTCGGACTGTGGATGAGCCGGATCACGTACAAGTCCGAAGCGGAAGTGCGCGACGTGGCGGCCAAGCTGAAGCAGTACCGCATCCCCGCCGACGTCCTCCACCTCGACACGGGTTGGTTCGAGACCGACTGGCGCGGCGACTATCTGTTCTCGAAGACACGCTTCACCGATCCCGCGGCGATGATTCGCGACCTGAAGAAGGACGGCCTGCGCGTCAGTCTCTGGCAGTACACCTACTACACGCCGAAGAATGCGCTCTCGCGCGAGCTGATCGAACAGGGGCTCACGGTAAAGGACGGTGGCGGACGTCCTGCGGCGGACGACGCCGTGCTGGACTTCACCAATCCCGCGGCGGTGGCGTGGTATCGCGGCAAGCTCGGTCCGCTGCTCGACATGGGCGTGGGCGCGATCAAGGTGGACTTCGGCGAGAATGCGCCGGCGGATGGCATCTACCACTCGGGACGCACGGGCTGGTACGAGCACAACCTGTATCCGCTGCGGTACAACGCCGCGGTCTACGATCTCACGAAGGAGAAGACGGGGGACGGCATCATCTGGGCGCGCAGCGCGTGGGCGGGGAGCCAGCGCTATCCGCTGCACTGGGGCGGCGATGCCGAAAACACCAACTCGGCGATGGCGGCGTCGCTGCGCGGTGGATTGTCGTTCGGCATGTCGGGCTTCACGTACTGGAGTCACGACGCCGGCGGATTCGTCGCACGCGCGCCGCGTGATCTCTACCGCCGTTGGCTGGCGTTCGGCGTGCTGACGTCGCACACGCGTACGCATGGCGCGCCGCCACGCGAGCCGTGGGAGTATGACGACGCGATGGTCGTCGACTTCCGGCGCGCCGTGGAGCTCAAGTACGCGCTGATGCCGTACATCTACGCCGAAGCCGTGGAGTCATCGGCGCGCGGGTGGCCGATGCTGCGATCGTTGTTCTTCGAGCATCCTGACGACCCGACGTCGTGGCTCGTGGAAGACGAGTACATGCTCGGCTCGCGCCTGCTCGTGGCGCCGCTGATGGATTCCTCGACGACGCGTAAAGTGTACCTGCCCACCGGCACGTGGATCGACTACCAGACGCGCAAAGTCTACGAAGGCGCGCGATGGCATGACATCACCGCGGGTGCGATTCCGATCGTGCTGCTCGTGAAGAACCACACCGTGCTGCCACATCTCGCGGTGGCGCAGAGCACGTCGGCGATGAACTGGAATGACGTCGAGCTCCGCGTGTTCAGTAGCGGAGCCGGTGCGTCCGACGGAAAGTTCGCGATGCCTGGCGTCGGCGTGCAATCACTGCGCGTGGATGGTGGCCGGCTCGCGTCAGATCCGCTCGGCGGGCGTGTAAAGTGGCGCGTGACCCGCTGACCCTGTCGTCCCGAGCCCTTCGACCGCGCTCAGGGTAAACTTCGCGAGGGACCTGCTTTTTTAGGTTCTTCGGGGAATTCCGGGGTCGGCGGCGTTGACCGATGTCTCGTCACGGAACTGGAGCAAGGGCGTGAACCCAGACGACGAACGCTGGGAACGCTGGCACAGCGCACGCTGAAAACGCTGGCACTGCTGGAACAACGAGAGGCAACCGAGCGCTTCTACGATTCACGACGCAAACGCAGGTCCTGCGCCGTTCTGCGTGCGCAGTATCAGCGTATTCAGCGTTCGCCGTCTGGGCGTGCTGTCGTCTGGGCGTGCTGTCGTCTGGGCCGTTGCCGCCAAGCACGGTTGGCCGACAGCACGTACTCCCGGAATTCCTCGAAGAGCCCTTTTTTGCCGCAGTTCCTCAGTCCACGATGAACAGCGTCGCTCCCGTGCGTGATCGAGAGCGATGCGGCTCCGCGCCGTCGGCCACCTGGTAGCTCGTGCCCGGGCCGAGCGTGAACGTGCGGCCGTCGGCGAGCTCGGTCTCCAGGTCGCCCGCGATGCACAGCAGGATGTGTCCCTTCTCGCACCAGTGATCCGCGTGGTAGCCGGCGGAGTACTCCACCATCCGCACGCGAATCGCTCCGAAGTGGCGGGTGCGCCACCGCGCCACGCCGGTGTCGCCAGCGTGCTCGGTGACGTCGACATCGTCCCAGGTCGTGGTACCGAACGGAATTCCTGAGAGTTGCATGGCCCGCCTGGTGTAGAGCTTAGAGATCGAGCAGAAAGACGATGGCGTCGCGCATCGTGTCGCATTCGTGTCGCGTGACGGCTCCATCCGCATGCTGCACTTCGATGACGACGCGCGTCACTTGCGCGCCCGGAGGCGCGCGCGTGTGTGCGTTCGTGGCCGCGCCGTCCTGGGAGCTTCCCTGAAGGGAGAGGATCGCGCGCACGGTGTCATCCGCCGTGACGCCGGACGCGATGAGCACCTGCGCACCGATGCCTTCGCGTTCGCGCACCAGCCCAAGGAGCAGGTGCTCCGTTCCTGCGCACGGGTGTCCGAGCTCGCTCGCCGCCGCCATCGAGAGCTCCAGTACCTGCTTGGAGCGCGAGGTGTACGGCAGCTCCGCGCTGCAGCCGGCGGTCTTTCCGCCCGTCACGATACGATCCACGGTACTGCGCAATTCGTCGACGTCCACTGAAAGACGAGCCAGCAACTCGACGCTCGTGGCGTCAGGCGCACGCAGCAGGGCCAGCAGCAGGTGCTCGGTGCCGACGTACTCGTGCCCGAGTCGGTTGGCTTCGTCGAGCGCCAGCATCAAGGCGTCGCGGGCGCCTTGGGAGAAATCATTTCCGTGTAACACGAGTCCGCCTCCGTCGACTAGTGGAGAGGGGAAGTGGCAGCAAATCCTTCAACGCCGCTCTGATCGATTCAAACACAACTCACGCCGGTACCATTGACTGCGGCCAAATGCATCGTGTCAGTAGGAAGAAGACTCGCACCGCACGATACGCGGAGGGCATCTACAAATGCCCACGGAGCAGATCGGCAGTTGTCGGCTTCACAATCGGCCCCTGTCGCAGTTCAAGAATCGCGCACGACTCACCTCGCAGGCCAGTCCACGCCGCTCGACCACGCGCCGTCCGAGTCGGAAGGGCGTCCGAGTATGCCATTACTCCCGCAGGCGCGGTGTGCGGTCGGGCGACCAGTCGCGATCCGGCTCCGCCGGCATCGGTTGCTCGGCGGTGGCATTCTCCGTCCTGATCCGCGCGTAGATGAAGTTCTCGGACGCCACCGGCGATCCGTGCAGTCGCCGCAGCATCGCGATCTGGCCGGCGTGCGTCATCGCATCCGACAGCGGGCCCTGGAGGAACTGCTCGTCCGTGATCGTGGCCGTGAGCGTGGCGTTGCCCAGGTCGTCCTGAAGCGCGGCGAGTGTCTCGTGGAGGCGTTCGATCTCGGCACGGAACGACGGCAGCAGCCGCGGATGAAACTCGCCGCCGTGCATGAAGGTACGCGCATAGCCCATTACGCTGGTCATGTGCGCGACCAACTCATGCGGCGTACGGACGTTCGGGCCGGCGCGAAAGTCGGCGAAGGCATCGTCGGCGCCGCGAAGCGCCTTCTGCGTGCGGTAGGCGAGGGCCGCGAGGAAATGCCGGAGCAGGCGACGCGATTCATTCATTTGACGCGTGGTGAAAACACAGTCACGGAGTGCTGTAAATGGTGTAGTCGATGGACATCCGGCCGAGCGGCGATCCCTCTGCACCGTCGTACGCCGTGAGCGGGGCGAGCGTGACATCGAACGAACCTGTGGCATGCGCCGTCATCACGGAGTCTTCTGCGTTCCCTCGCGCACACTGCCAACGGCGGAATCGCTCGCCGCCATCCCGCAGCGACCGCGCGACGGCGTGACGGCAAGACTGTCCGCAGGCACACACGTGCGCGCCACGGCGCGCACGACCTGTTCCTGAACGCTCATCCCCTCCGGCAACACCATGTCCGAACCGGGGACGCGACGCATGCGTCCCGACCAGCACGCTGCCACCGTGAACGAAACGCCGGCAACCAGCAGCAATCGTTGCACCGCTCGTCCGTTGCGCATGATCCGCACTCCGAGAAATGGGGTTCGACTGCATAATACCTTCACGGGGCCCCTGCGGCCACGATGGCGAGGTAGGCGTCGAGCGTCGCCTCGAGGCCCGCGTCGAACGACTCGCACACCACCGCGTGGCCAATCGACACCTCGAGGACGTTGGGCACCACGCGCAGGAACGTCTCGAGGTTCTGCTGGTTCAGGTCGTGCCCCGCGTTGACGCCCATCCCCAACCGCTGCGCCGCACGCGCCGCCTCAGCGTACGTCTCGAGCGTCACGCCCATGTCTGGCGTGCCGAACGTGTCGGCGTATGCCTCCGTGTACAGCTCGATGCGATTCGCGCCCGTCTTTCCTACCGCTTCCACCTGCGCGACGATGGGGTCCATGAACACGCTCGTGCGAATCCCGGCGTCCGCGAACGTCTGCACGATTCGCGTAAGTTCGTCCGCCTGGCCAATCGCATCCCAGCCATGGTCCGACGTGAGCTGATCGTCGGCATCAGGCACCAGCGTCACCTGGTGCGGCTTGGCGGCCAGCACCACCTCGACGAACCGGGGAATCGGATTCCCCTCGATGTTGAGCTCGACATCCGGCGTCTCGCGCAGCAGCTCCGACAGGGCGGCGACGTCGTCGTACCGCGCATGGCGCTGGTCGGGGCGCGGATGCAGCGTGATGCCGTGCACGCCGCGCGCAATGCAACGCCGCGCAATGGCCGCGACGTTCGGCAGGTCTCGGCCGCGCGAGTTGCGCAGCAGCGCAAACTTGTTGAGGTTGATCGAAAACTTGGTCACGGTTTCTCCAGCGGCGTTCCCGCGGCGCACAACGGACATTCGCCGGGTGGCCACAACGTGTAGTTGTCGCGCGCCGCGGCGACGACAGGAATTCCCTGCTCCGCGAAATATCCGTTGCCCGCGCTGCCCAGTACCAGCAGCGCTCCAGCGGCCACGACCTCACCGCCAGCGGCCTGAACAGACGTCAACGTCCCTCGCAGCGCGGAGCCCGCGCTCATGACGTCATCCACGGTGGCGATGCGCCTGCCCGATACTCGCGGTTCGAGCGACGCCGGCAGGCGATAGCGCGCCTGGAACAGTCCGTTGTCGTCAGCGGGCATCACGCGCTCGGTGAATAGGAACTCCGTGCCCAGCTCGCGGGCGAGCGTCTGCGCGAGGAACGCGCCGCCGAGCAGCGGGCCGCAGATCGCCGAGACGGCGAACGGCCGCAACGCGTCGGCGAGCGCGTCGATGAACGGAGCGAGTCGCCGGGCGTCGGCGAAGAGAGGATCGAGATCGAGCCACAAGGCGCCATGGTATCCGGATTCGAGCAGGAAATGCCCGCGTCGCCCGGAGACGAGCTGGAGAAACGCCTCCGCTTGCACATTGCTCACGAGTGCTCCGGAGCCTTTTTCGCGAAGCGGAAGCTGGTCGCCTCGTAGCCGCGGTGCTCGTAAAACGCGTGCGCCGGCCGCCGGCTCTTGTTGCTCGTCACCTCGATCATCACGCAACCGCGCGCGAGCAACCGCTCTTCCACCGCTGCAACGAGCGCGCTGCCCACGCCGCCTCCGCGCGCCTGCTCGTCCACAACGAGACACGTGATGCGGCCCACCGAGCCAGCGCGATGCAGCACTGGCGTCACGTGCTGCGTCGCCAAGCCGAGCAACGTCGCGCCGTCGTCGGCCACGAGCACCGTCTCGCCAGCCGACTGAAATGCCGCGAGCCGCACAGCCATCGCGTCCGCGTCAACGGGATAGCCCAGCATCGTGATGAGACGGGCGCACTCGCCCGCGTCGCTGAGCGACGCCTCGCGAATGCGCACATCCGGCGTTCGTGCGGTGGTCATGGGCGCGTCACTCGAAGGTTGGCGGGTCCTCGTCCGGCAGCTCGGCAGTCGTATCCAGCAGCGCGAGCGCCAACTCGGCGTCCTCTGCACGGACGAGCAACCGGATGGGAAACACCACCGCGAGACTCGGAAACGCTCCGCCCGCCGTGTCCACGAGGACCGTGGATGGAATGCCGTTCGCCTCGAGGACGCTCGAGTCGAGCCGCGCCTCCACTTCCATTCCGTATTTGCGCAGCACGACGATGTCGTCGGACACAGTTCTCCTCCCGGTTGTCCACGCAAGATGGCCTGTCGCGCCGCGCGGTGAAACCTCCTGACGCACGCGCGTCACGGCGCCTGTCGCACCGCCCAATGCAATCCGTCGCCGGACGGCCGATCGAGCTCGTGGCCGGCGCTTTCCGTTCCGCTCAGGTGGCGGCCAAAGAACGCCCGCACATACGCGCTGGCGATGCCCCGCGTGTCGTGCCCGTCCAGTCGCCTGCCGAGCAACTCCATGGTCCAGTACAGCGTCGAGAAGAAGAACGCCTCGTCGGCGAAATTCATGTGCGTCAGGTGATCCACGTTGATCCACGACGCCCTCGGAGATCGCGCGATGAACATCTCCTCGCGCCGGCGCGCCTGCGCTCGTGGGATGAGCATCAGCTTTGGCTTTCTCGTGAGTCGCTGCTCCCAGTCCAGGTTCGCCATCATGAGCAGGAATGGCTGGGAGACGCCCGTCCGCATGACCGGCCAGAAGATCGACCCATCCAGGTCCATTCCAGCCTTGAACCGGGGATCGAATGCGAGCGCCTGCGCCGCGGCCGCACCGCCGAACGAGTGACCGAACGCCCCGACTCGGCGAGGATCCACATGCACGAAGAACGCATCGCCGCGGTCATGCGCCTGCGTCACATGGTCGAGCACGGACAACAGGTCCGCGGCGAGTACGGTCAGGACGGACTCGTAGCGAAATGGCAAGCGGCTCTCTGCGTCACGCACCACGCGACCATCCGGGAACACCACTTCGGGCGTGCTGTACGGATGCGCCACCGCCACCACGACGTACCCGTAGCTGACGACGTCCTCAATCAATGCGGTGTAATTCGTGGGTATGTTGCCGAGGCCCGGCGAGAAGATGAGCAGCGGGTACGACGGCTGCGCATCCGCCACCGGCGCGCCGTCCAGCGCATGCGCGCGCACCCGGTCCAGCCGATGCCCGCGCGGACGACGTTGCACCACCTTCACCCACTCGGCAGGCAAATAGTCGGCGACCTTGCTCGTCGGCGTGGCGACGGCCGGATACCACACCCATACCAGCAACTCGCGCGCGGCGGTGGGATCTGGCGCGAGCAGATCGGCGCGCGTGGTATCGCGCCAGGTGAACGAGCGCCGCCCCACGGCGAACGGGCCTGTGGGCGCTGGCAGCGTGCGCATGCGTCCCGACTGCCACGCGTCCAGCACACGTGCGCCGAGCACCAGCAGCACGATCGCAAGCACGAGGGCGCCCGCGATCCTGAGCAGTCGCCGTATCACCGCGGGGCGGACGTGCGACGATCAGGCAAAGCGCTTCAGCGACCGCTCCTTTGCCTTGCGCATCTCTTCGTCGCGATTGCGCGGCGCGGCGTGCGTCTCGAGAGACGTGATGAGCCGCCGGGCGGCGTCCGTTACCTCGTCCACGGCGAGATTGAACGCCGCCTCGTTCGCACGCGACGGACGCGTTGTGCCGCTCAGCTTGCGGACGAATTGCAGCGCCGATGCGTGGATCTCATCGGGTGTAGCGGGCGGTTCGAAGTTCGCGAGCGTTTTGATATTGCGGCACATGTCGGGGTCAGAGTCGGGGGTCAGAGTCGGGGGGTCAGAGTCGGAGCCAGATTTGTGATCCCGTACTCAGGGCTCGAGTGGAAACGAATACAGCGTGAACTGTTCGGCGAGCCCGCCCACGCTTCGATAGAGTGCCTTCGCCGGCACGTTGCCCTCTTCGGTACCCAGCCATGCCTCGGTACAGCCGAGCGTGCGGCCGTGCAGGAGGATGGTGTCGAGCAGTTGGCGTCCAATGCCACGGCGCTGGTGCGAGGGCGCGACGCCGATCTCGTTGATCCAGAGCTGCGGCGCCTTGTCCGGGTGCACGTAGTCCACGGCGGAGACCATGCCGACGACGACTCCATCCTCGATGGCCACGCAGAGGTGATGGCGCGCGTCCTCGAAGAACGCAGTCGTCCAGTAGGCGTCCAGGGCGTCGTCGAACACGCCGTCGGCCACGTGCTGGAGCACGTCGCCCTCTTCACGCCCGAGCAGCCGAACCTCGATTGCCATGCTCGCCTCTCCCATGCCGTGCGCATTGCTGCCGCGCTCAATATGGAGAGGTGGATTCACGGTCGCGATAGCCCCATCGTCTCTGGTCGCGCGAGACTGTCGCGCCTCGCCAGGCTGTCGCGCCTCGCGAGGCTGTCACGCCGCGCGGCACGCTCACGCGGCGAAAGCCCAAACCCGGTCGACGTGGTGTCGCCGGGCGACATGCTGTCGCTCCCGACGGGCGTGTCGACCACCACGGGCCTCCGCCTCCTCGGCTCGTCGAGCGGCACAACCATGCCAGCGGACGAATCCATGACGAATGCCGGCAGCGGCACGAGCGGAGTGGGTGCGCGCGCGGCACGCTGCGTTGCGACCACGCTCACGGGCGCCGGGTTCGATGGCGTCCGCGTTTTGATGCTCCACGCCATCGCCGAGAGTCCGATCGCGACCAACAGGCCGGCGAACGCTCCTCGCCGATACCAATTTGGCTGCTGCGCAGACCCGCGGTTGATGAGAGGCCGTGTCTCGTGCGTGTTGTTCGGCGGCAACTCCTCTTCACGTGCGGAGACGGCGTCGACGTCCTCATCCTCACGCATCAGCACTGAGTCGTTGTCGAAGACCAGCTTCTCCAGCGGCACGATCACCGGCGGCACGAACGGCATCGCGACGAAGTTGGTCTGCTCCAGCGCGGACGCGTCTGCCGGCATCTCGTCGAGCGCGCTCTGCCGCCGCGCTTCGAGCTCCGCTTCGCCAGCGTAGACCAATTCCGTGCGCAACGTCTCGATGCGCTTCCTGTCTTCCGCCGCTGCGCGCGCCAGCTCCGTGCGTTGTTCGGCGATGGCGCGCTCCATCTCCGCCGTCCTGGCGACGAGCGCCGCGCGCTCCGCCATTGCCGCGCGCTGGAGCTCGAGTCGCTCAGTCGCGAGCCGTTCGCGCTCCACGGCGGCTGCGCGCTGGTGCTCTGCCTCCTCGGACGCGGCCCTCTGGCGCTCCGCGGCCATGAGCTGCTCGAACGTAGCGCGTTGCTCCGCCATCGCCGCATCGAACGCGGCGCGCTCCTCTGCCATCGCGCGCTCGAACGCTTCGCGCTCAGCCGCGATGGTCTCGCGCAACGCACGCGCCTCCTCGTGCACATCGGCGCGGAGGATGTTCGCCTCCTCCTCGCCCACGAAGAGCGGGTCCGCCATACCGATCAACGCGATGAACGTGTTGACCTCAGCCGGCGTGTGCGACTTCCGCTCGTCGAGGAGCGTGGTGGCGGCGTCGCAGAGACGCACCGGCAAGTCGTTGCGGAGGTCGGCCAGGCACTGGACTTCGTAGAGCGTCGGGTCGTCCTGACCAAGGAGCATGGCCATCGCAAGGCGCACAATCGTGCGCGCGTCGCTGGTGGCCGAGTCGGTGCTCTGGACGCGCGGAATCGGCGCGACGCTGAACGACACGCGGACGCGGTCCGTTTTCGTCTCGAGGAAGATCCGGTCCGCGGTGACCGCGCGGTGGACGACATTGTGCTCGCGCGCCCACTCGAGGAGGCCGTTCACCTCCCTGAGAATCGCGGCGATGCGCGGGTTGGAGAACTGCTCGCGCGTCGCGAGCTTCTGCGCGAGCGTCTGGTCGTCGGTGCGCAGCGTGATGAGGGCGAATGCACTGCTGCCGAGCCAGCGCCCGTCGATGACCGGCATCAGGCGCCGATGCGTCAGCGCGGCGAGCATCTTCGCGTCCGCCGCCAGGTGCAAAAGCGCGTTCCCCTCGTCGCCCTCGGGTGGGAGCACGATGGTGATCAATACGCCGCTGCTGTCGTCGCGACGCTTTGACGCCGCGTCCTTCCGGCGAGCCGTGAACGTGCGCGAGGCGGCCTGCCCGCCGAACTCCCCGAGGATGTCGTAATCGGCTTCCAGGGGAGTGAGGTCGAGAGAGTCGGTCGTCTCACTCATAAGGTCGGGCTCCGTGACGGGTCGCTGGCTGCGTGCTCCGTAGACATTCTATGCGCGAATGATGCCGCGGTCAGCCGGAGTGATCTAGCGGACTCATGCAACGATAGAGCATTGAGCTGTCAGTAACTGCGAGCTGGAGCTCGGGCTGGAGCTTGCAGCCAGCTCAGGCTCAGGCTCAGGGCTCATGCCCGCCGTACTGACAGCTCAATGCTCGTCCAACCGCTCAAAGCTCAAAGGCGCGTGCGGATTCATCGCTTCGCTCAGGATGACAACAAACCGATTGCGGTGCCGAGCGCAGGGTAAACACGGTGATCTCTGGACGCACGTTGAACCGCGCTCGAATCAGATGCCCAACGCCTCGGCTGATGTACAGCGTGCGATGCGCGTCCACCGCGACTTCGCCAGCGACATAGCGACGGTTCGCCACTGGCAACAGCGGCGGAGGCAGGAACGGCGACTTGCACTGCCCGCCGTGCGTGTGGCCGGCGAGCATCCATCCGCGGTACGACTGCCACGCCAACTGGTCCGCCGCGTCGGGGTTGTGCACCAGCACGATGCGCGCGGTGTTCTGGCGCTTCTCGAGCGCGACGGCTGGAGCGGCGTGGTGCGCCCACAAGTCATCCACCCCGACGACGTCGAGCCCCTCCACCGCATGCGTCTCGTTCCGCAGGATGCGCACGCCCGCGCGCTCGACTTGCGCCACGACCTTCAACGCGACATCCGGCTCCAGCCATTTCACTCCGTAGTCGTGATTGCCGAGGACGCCGAGTGTCGCCAGGCGGCCGTGCGGGAGATGCGAGATCACTCGGCCCAGTTGCGCGTACTGCTCGTCGCCACGCTGGGGACGGTGCGTCAGGAAGTCGCCGGTGAGCACGACGATATCGGGTGCGAGCGCTCGCAGCCGGTCGAACGAGTGCATGATGTACTCGTCGCTCACCTGCGGCCCGATGTGCAGGTCGGTCAAATGCGCGAGCCGCGCACCGTCCAGCTGGCGTGGCAGGTTCTCGATCACCAGGTCGCGCGTCACCATCTCCAGCCAATGCGGCTCCACGCCCACCGCATACGCAAAGCATCCCGCTGCGGACGCGGCGACGACCGCGGCCGTCCGCTTCACGAACATGCGCCTGTTCATCGCACCGACGCGCGCGCCGCGTCGCACTCGGCGCATCTCATAGAGGAGGCGCAGAGAAACTCGAGTGGGTCCGCCGCGAGGTGCTCGCGCGCAACGCGCACGACGTCGCGCGACTGCAGGAGCCGAGCGAGCGCGCGTCCCACCATGCCTTCGCGCTGAAGGCCTTGCGCGCGCAGCCAACTGTCCATCTTCGCGAAGCCCGCGCAGCAATGGTCGGTCTCGACATAGTCGACGCGCGTCGGTCGGCCCTCGGCTGAAATGGTGCAGTGCTTCTGCACGCCGTACGGGACGTTCGCCAACACTTCCGCGAGATGGACGGTGGTGTTCTCGGAGTGTCCCACACCCAGCAGGAGCACCTGTCCATCCAGTTCATAGACTCGGCCAACTGGACTCTCGAGCCTGTGTGGCGGGGTGGGCAACACGTCGCCGACAATCTCCATGGAGTGCGGGCCGGCCGCCACGAAAGCAAATGGATGCTCGCAGCGCCGAACACCGGGCATCTGCGCGAATACCTGCGCGGTGATGCCAAGGGAATCGGACACGGGAGTCGTCGCGGCGTCGAACGGCGCGTCGTCATCATCGCCCCATGCGGGCATCACGAGCGTGCCCTCGTCGCCGAGTGCAGCACGAAGCGCGCTGATGAGGCCGGACGGCCCGCCCGACACTGGTCGCACCGCGCGATACGACGTGTGTACGAGCAGGACACCGCCGTGGCGCACGCCGAGCTCGGTGAGCTGCGCGATCAACGCGTGGTGGTCGTCTCCCTCGATGAACGGGTCTGGCCTGTCGGTCTTCAGCACAATGCTCAACTCGCGCTCCACGTCGATGGGAATGCCGCACATGCTCGCGTTCGTCACTCACCACTGTGCGAACAAGGTCCGGTCAAGGTATGGACCTTCGCGGAACTCCAGCATCTGCGTCGTGGGTCACCAACTCGTGACGGAGCGCTGGCCCACTTACTGCCCCACACCGCCGACCTCATCACCCTCACCAGGAGCATCACGTGTACCTCATTCGCGACCTCATGTACTGCAAGCCCGGCAAGGTTCGCCCCATGGTGGAGAAGTACATCGCCATGCAGAAGCTGAGCGAGAAGACCGGAATGCCCAGGATGCGCATCATGACCGACATGTGCGCGGAGCGATACTGGACGATCGTCTCGGAGATGGAAGTCGAGTCACTTCAGGCGTTCGAAGACATGATGTCCGACTCGAAGATCTCGCCCGAGGACGCGAAGGAGTTCGAGAAGATCATGGAGGGCTATCACGATCTCGTGGATCATGGCAAGCGCGAGATCTACAAGCTCGAGGGCGTGAAGTAGACGCGCATGGTCCGCGGGTGGGTGATTGCCGCCCGCGGTTGCCGCGCATCGGCAGTTCTTCCATGTTGGACCAATGGCAAAGAAAGATTCGGCGGAGGTCCTCGTGATCGATGGACACGAGGTCCGTATCAGCAACCCCGACAAGCCGTACTTTTCGCGCGACGTCAAGCTCACCAAGCTCGATCTCGTTCGCTACTACCTCGCCGTCGCGTCCGGCGCGGTGGCGGGTATTCGCGATCGGCCTGTGGTGCTCAAGCGCTTCGTCAACGGCGCGGAGGAGGAACCGTTCTACCAGAAGCGCGCGCCGGACAATCGGCCGGAGTGGCTGCGGACCGTGACACTCTCGTTTCCATCTGGCCGCACGGCAGAGGAGATCGTCGTCGACGACCCCGCGGGACTCGCGTGGATCGTCAATCTCGGCTGCATCGAGCTTCATCCGCACGCGGTGCGCGCCAACGACCTCGACCACCCGGACGAGTTGCGCATTGACCTCGATCCCGGGCCTGGTGTCGTGTGGGACGATGTGCGTCGCGTCGCCATGGAGGCGCACGCGCTGCTCGAGGAGTTGGGGCTGCGCGGCTGGCCGAAGACCAGCGGGTCGCGCGGCATGCACGTGAACGTGCGCATCGAGCAGCGCTGGTCGTTCACCGAGGTGCGGCGTGCCGCACTGGCCTTCTCGCGCGAGATCGAGCGACGCGCGCCAACGCTCGCGACGTCGCGCTGGTGGAAGGAGGAGCGCAAGGGCGTGTTCCTCGACTACAACCAGAACGCGAAGGATCGCACCACGTGCTCCGCGTACTCCGTACGGCCGCTGGCCGACGCGCGCGTCTCCGCGCCGCTGACGTGGGACGAGGTGCGCGACTGCGACCCCGCCGATTTCACACTACTCACCATGCCGGCGCGCTTCGCCGCCATCGGCGATCCCCATTCGAGCATGGACGACGCACGCGGCTCACTCGAGTCGCTGCTCGCGCTCGCGGACCGGGACGAGGTGGCAGGACTCGGCGACGCACCGTGGCCGCCGCACTTCCGCAAGATGGACGGCGAAGCGCCGCGCGTCGCGCCGTCACGGGCGAAGATGCCGCTGGTGGTCGTCGCCAATTCGCCCGACAAGGCCGCGGCACTCGCAGGGCTCGAGCGCTGGAAGGAACGTCACGCGGACGCGGCCGCACACCTGGCGGTGGACGATGTGCTCGTCGACTCGATGCGCGGGCGGTCGAGCACATGGACGCGCATCCGCGTTAACCTGCGCAACCTGCCCGAGGCCATCCGGCCAGCGCAGGAGACGCCGGATCCCGATGAGGATCCCACACGTGCGTGGCGCGAGGCGCGGGACGCGGCGAAAAAGTTGTCATCCTGAGCGCCACGTTGTCATCCTGAGCGCAGCGAAGGATCTGCACCTGTAGTTGCGCACCAAGTGCAGATCCTTCGACTTCGCTCAGGATGACAACCTAAAGATCTCCGCCAGTTCCTGCGGCGCCACGACCTCCAGCTGCGCATACGTGCAGTCCGCTGGCGACTTGTCGGCACGCCACCGCCTGAACTGCGCCGTATGCCGAAACCGGTCGCCCTGCATGTGGTCGTACGCCACCTCGACGACGAGCTCCGGCCGCAGCGGCTCCCACGACAGGTCCTTGCCCTGGCTCCAGCGGCTCTGCGCGCCAGGCCGGCGCTGCGTCTCGGATCCGTCACCCGGCGCCTCGGCCCACGCACGCCACGGGTGCCCCGCGAGCGAATCGGCGCGGTACGGCGCGAGAAACGACACCAGCTCCTGTCGCTTCGCGGTCGTGAAGCTCGCGCACACGCCGACGTGATGCAGCGCGCCCGCATCGTCGAACAGCCCGAGCAGCAGCGAACCGACCGCCGTGCCATCGTGGCCCTTGTGCCAGCGAAAACCCGCGACGACGCAGTCGCACTCGCGCTCGTGCTTCACCTTGAGCATCACGCGCTTGTTCGGCTCGTACAGCCCGTCCACGCGCTTTGCCATGACGCCATCCAGCCCCGCCCCTTCGAAGCGGCTGAACCAGTCCGCGGCCGTTGCACGATCGTCCGTTGCCGGCGTGATGTGAATCGGCGGGGCCGTGTGAGCGAGCATCTGCACAAGCACGGCCCGTCGCTCGGTGAAGGGTCGGCTCGTAAGATCATCGTCGCCCAGTGCCAGCACGTCGAAGAACACCACCGACGATGGCATCTCGGCGGCGAGCATCTTCACGCGCGACGCCGCTGGGTGCAGGCGCAGTTGCAACGCTTCAAAGTGCAATCCGCCATTGGCCGCGATGACGATTTCGCCGTCCAGCACGCACTGCGGTGGGAGCTGCGCCTTCAGCTGTTCGGCGAGCTCGGGGAAGTAGCGGTCGAGCGGCTTTCCGTCGCGGCTCTGGATGAAGATCTCGTCGCCGTCACGAAAGACGAGCGTGCGAAAGCCATCCCACTTTGGTTCGAAGATCCAGCCGTCACCGGCGGGCAGCTCGCCGACGCGCTTGGCGAGCATCGGAAGAACGGGCGGATTCACGGGCAGGTTCATGCGCCAATACTACTGCTGTCATCCCGAGCCCTTCAACTGCGCTCAGGGCAGGCTTCGCGAGGGACCTGCCTTCATCCAATGACCTACTTCCCTCTGCTGCGTCGGATGTACGACTCCGTGTACCCCTCCCACTCCCACGGCGTCGCCGTGTTACCGAGTATCGTCTCGAGCAGCGGACGGAACGCGAGCTCACCGTTGTCGCTGTTCGTGAGCAGGATCATGCACGCCCGCCGGCGCTCGACGCAGATGATGTAGGTCTGCGCCCCATCGCCGTGACCTTCCTTGAAGAACGCGGGCCCGAACGGCGTCTTCGTCAGCAGTCCCCACCCGACGCCGTACGCGAGGCCGACGTCCGCGGCTTCCTTGCCCGGCGGTTCATTGGGCTCGAGCGCGAACTGGTGCAGCGAGGTGATCGCGATGAACGGACGCAGCATCTCGGCGCGTGTTGCCGGCTTCATGAGCGTTCCGGCCAAGAGCGCCGAGGCGAATCGTGCGAGATCGTCGGCACTGGTCGTCATGGAGCCGGCGCCGCGCGCGGGGAACCGCTTCGTCTGCGAGACGAACTTCTCGTCGGTATCGTAGCGGTCCGCGACGTTCGCCTCGAACTCCTTGCGGTAAATCATGCCGGTGCGCGACATGCCCAACGGCGTGAAGATGCTTTCCTGCATCAACGAGTCGAGCCCCTTCCCCTTCTTCTGCTCGATGACGAACTGCACGAGGTTCAGGCCTTCGCCCGAATAGCGATACTGTGTGCCCGGTGCGAACTGGAGATGCATCTTCTTGTCCGGCTCCAGGAACGCGAAGTTCGCGAGGCCCGACGTATGCGCCATGAGCATGCGCGGCGTCACGGTTACCCATGCCGGATCCTTCACCACCTCGGTGGCGATCTCCTTGTACGGCTCGTACGCGGTGAGCGGCTGCGGCAACTGGCGTGCGATGGGCTCGTCGAGATTGAACTCGCCGCGTTCCACCAACTGCATGACGTACGTGCCGAACACGGCCTTCGTGATCGACGCCGCCCACATCGTCGTCTCGCGCTCCATGGGCAGCGCGGGCTCTCGGCGGCGCAGACCATACGCCGCACTCCAGACGAGACGCCCCTCGTCGAGCACGGCGATCTGCGCGCCGGTCACGTGCGCGGCGTCGAGCGTCTTCTTCGCGAAGGCGTCCGCGTCGGCAACCGATATGTGCGTACCATCGAGGCGCCGGATGGATTGCGGCCCTTGGGCACGCGCGTCGCTTGCGAGAAGAACCATGGCGGCGCTCGCCAGAAGGAAACCGTTTGTCATCCTGAGCGCAGCGAAGGATCTGCACCTCCGCGGGTCGCAGTGCAGATCCTTCGCTGCGCTCAGGATGACAACACATACAGGAGATGACATTGTCTTACCGTCTCGTTCTCAGGGCCGACACCAGCCGCGCACCCAGCTCCGGCGCAACGCTGCGGCTGAAGGTCGCGGTCAGATGGTTGTCGTCCGTGAACACCACGACTCCGTTGCGCGACACGCCACAGCGCGCCGAAGGACAGATGACGTCATTCATGTCGATGAAGCGGACGTCGAGGCCGCGCGCTGCGTCCGTCTGCGCCGCGATGGCCACGCGCGAGAGCGACCGCTCGCGATCGTACTCGCACGCCGGCGAGAACGGCAGCTCGGCCGCACGACGCGAGAGGCAACTGGGCACGCTGAACCACGTGCGCGGCGTGCCGCGAATGACGACGAGCGGCAGTCCCGTCGCCGCGAGTCGCGAGTACGTCCGCCGTAATCCGTCGCGCCACTGCTCCGGCGTCACCTGCCACTCCTCGCCAGTGCCTTCGGGCGGGATGTAGTGATCCCAACTCGAGAGGATCACCGCGGCCGGACGCTCGGCGACGATCCGCTGCAGCATGGCCGCGCGATACCGGGTGCACTCGTGGTAGTAGCGCTTGAGCCTCGCATGCATGAAATCGGGGATGTCGGCCACGGGACATCCGCCCTTCACCATCGCAACGATCTTCCACCCGCGCTCACGTCCCAACCGATCCAGCGCGCCGAGCCAGTGCTCGGCGTGGGAGTCGCCGAGCAGCATGATGGTGGTCTTCGACTTTGTGTCGCCAAAGGCGCAGGTGCCCTTGGGCTCGTCGACGGTGGTGGCCCAGCAGTCGTGTTGCATGCGGTCCTCGCGCGCCGCTGCGAATGCGCGCTGGTCCGGCGCAGCCGCGCGACGCTCGGCGGCCACTGTGGCGGCGTACGCGATCAGCACGGCCGCCACCGTCATCGCCAGGCTCGCGGGCGCGAGCCAGTGCGTCGGTATCCGGGCCAACCGGCCGTCGCGCGCGGACCGCTCGACGACATGGTACGTGAGCCACGCCAGCACAAGGGCGCCTACGGACCACACGAGGCGACCCGCGACGCCGATGTCGCGATCCAGCACCGCGCCGAGTCCGATGAGGGGCCAGTGCCAGAGGTACCACGCGTACGACATCCGCCCCAGCCAGCGCAGCAGCGGCGTGGAGAGGGCCGTCGAAATGCGGCTGTCCGGCGCGCGGTGTCCGCCTGCGATCAGCGCAGCGGCGCCAAGCGCGGGCATCAGCGCGTTGAACCCGGGATATGGCGTCGCACGGTCGTAGAGCACCACACCCGTGACGATCGCAGCGATGCCGGCTAATTGCAGCACCACGCCGCGCGGCGTTGGCTGTTCGTCGCCGTTGTTCAGCACGACCGCGAGCGCCCCGCCGAGCGCGAACTCCCAGATGCGCGTGGGCATCCCATAGAACGCCCACGGCTGCGACGTTGTGGTGAGCCACACGCACGCGATGAACGAGAGCGCGCCCGCCACGCCGATGGTGATGAGCAGCGGCCGGTCAGCCAGCATGTCGTCGCCATCGAGCGACTGGGCACGCCGTCGCGCGGCCACGGTGGCGACGAGAAGCAAGAGGAGCGGCCACACGATGTAGAACTGCTGCTCCACCGCGAGCGACCAGGTGTGCAGCATCGGATTCTGACCGGACGAGAAGTAGTCCACCGCGCTTTCGGCGAAATGGACGTTGCCGGCCGAGAGCGCGACGGACCGGGCCGTTCGCGCGATGTCGGCGCGATCGATTGGCGCATACAGCCACATCACCAGCGCGAGCGTCGTGAGGAGGACGACGAACAGCGGCGGCATGAGCCGCAGCGCGCGCCGTCCCCAGAATTCGCTGAGGTTCAGGCGACCAGCGTCCGCCAGTTCACGGAGGAGCAGCCCGGTGATGAAGTAGCCGGAGAGGACGAAAAACACGTCCACGCCCACGAAGCCGCCGGCCAGCCACGACACGCCCGCGTGAAACAGCACGACGAGCAGGATCGCGACTCCGCGAAGCCCTTCGATGTCCGATCGAAACTGCGGGGGCGGATTGGGCATGAAACTCGTACGGCGGCTCCAGGTGTGTAGTGTCAAGCGGACTGATGAACATTCCGGTTGGCAACCGGGAAGGCAAGCGTCGTCAACTACGAGCACTGAGCTGTCAGTAACCACGAGCCTGGAGCTCGACCTTGAGCTGGAGCGCGAGTTGCCAGCGGGCGCACACATGTCGATCTAGGCACGGTTCGTTCGACGTGTCAGTGACACCCCAACCAGGGACCACTCATGACCTCACGACTCACGACACCTCTTGTCGTCCTCTTCATGGCAGCCCTCGGGATCTCGGCCGAGGCCCAGTCCTCCGCCAACCCATGGGGACGCGCGTCGGCCAAGGCACCCGGGCACTACGCCGACGTCAATGGCATCAAGCTCTACTATGAAGTGCACGGCGCGGGACGTCCGCTCGTGCTGCTGCATGGCGGACTCGGCGCCGGGAGCATGTTCGGACCCGTGCTCCCCACCATCGCCAAGGGGCGACGCGTGATTCTCGTCGACCTGCAGGGACACGGCCGCACCGCCGACATCGACCGCCCCATTTCGCTCGAGGCCATGGCGGACGACGTCGCCGCGCTGCTCACGCACCTCAAGATCGACCGCGCCGACGTCATGGGCTACTCGATGGGCGGCGGCGTCGCGCTGCAAACGGCCATCCGCCACCCGCAGGTCGTACGCCGGCTCGTCGTGGTGTCCGCGCCGTTTCGCTCCAACGCCTTCTATCCGGACATGCGCGAGCAGCAGAAGCAAGTGGGCGCAGCGATGGCCGACGCGATGAAGGGCACGCCGATGCTTTCACTCTATCAGAGCGTGGCGCCGCGGCCGCAGGACTTTCCGCGGCTGCTCGACAAGATGGGCACGTTCATGAGGGCCGACTACGACTTCATGCCGCAGGTGCCGAACATCAGGATGCCGGTGCTCATCGTCGCTGCGGACGCGGACATGTTCCCTCCGTCGCATGTGGTGGAAGTGTTCGGCCTGCTGGACGGCGGCAAGCGCGACGCAGGATGGGATGGCGCGGGTCGCCCGAAGGCTGCGCAACTCGCGATCCTTCCCGGCCTCACGCACTACAACACCTTCAGTGCACCCGCGCTCGTTGCCGTCGCAGTTCCGTTCCTCGACGCCAAGTGAGCGGCGGTCAGGTCATCTTCTGATAGCTGTTGACATACAGTGCCTCGACCTTGGCGCGGGCCCACGGTGTCTTGCGCAGGAACTTGAGCGACGACTTGACGCTCGGGTCGGACGTAAAGCACCGGATGTCGATGAGCTGGCCGAGCCTCGGCCAGCCGTAGTGCACCACGAGCCGCTCGAGGATCGTCTCGAGCGTGATGCCGTGAAGCGGATTGTTCGCCTGGGGTTCGCTCACGGCTGGCGTCGTTTGAGAAAGGCACGCAAGGCGTCGAGATCATCGGCGCCAATGAGGTCCACGTTCGCGTCAGCGAGCACCTGCCATACCGCCTCGTTGTCGCCAGTGCCCCAGAAGCGAACGCGCTGGCCATGCGCATGCGCGCGGCTGACGATGCGCGCGATGTCGTCGCGCACCTTCGGTGGCACCGGACCCTCGCCCTTCCACTTGGTGATCTTCTCCCACGAGTCGCTGATCAGCGGCACGAGCGCGCGCGTCGCCCGAGGAGACGCCCGCAAGTCCGTGAGACGGCCATCCATCGCGGCGAATCGAACGCGCGCCTTGCGCATGGTCGTGATCGCGCGCTCGCCTGAAATGATCGCGTGCACCGGGCCCTGGATCACCTCGTCGCCCGCGTAGATCGTGAGCATGTCGGCGTAGCGGCGCAGCAGCGCGTCCAGCACCACGTACGTCGAGTCGGCGTTGGACTTGACGTCGATGAGGAGAATGAGCGGCGTGGTGCGTTGCTGCTGCACATGTGCGCGCAGCGGCGCGAGGTAGAGCGACTCGAGCGTCCGTGATTTGTCGACGCTGTCCTTGTGGTGCGCCACGAGCAGCTGGCCGTCCACAAGATGCACGTCCGCCTCGATGCTCGTGAACCCGCGCTCGAGCGCGTCGAGGAGTGGACGTGTGTGCTCGTAGTCGTTGTGCGCGTGCTGCGCCGGCGTCGCGTGTGGAATCGCGAGCGCCACCGCTGAAGCGAGAACGATGTATGATCGGAAGCTGGAGATCGCCATGCCGTACACTACCGCATCGGGCGCATGCTCGTCTACTCGACAGATCCTGCGGCTACGTCCGAACCAGCTTGAGATTTATCCATGGCTGCCAGCCCGCCTTCTTGCCCTTGAGCTCCCACAAGCCCGTGAGCTGCTGTCCCGCTGTATCGAACTTGCCATTGAAGCGCACACTCTCTCCGACGATGCTCCACTTCCGTCCCCTGAGCGTCGCCTCGAAGACGTCCGACGCGCCCTGATCATCATAGGATCGTGACGTGTACTTCTTGCTTGCGAGGTCATAGCCCATCACCTCGATGGAGCGGGCTGGTTCGTTGCCAAAACGAGCGTCAACCTCATGCAGGATGAAGTGCCGTCCAGGCAGCCAACGATAGGTATCCGTGGCTGACAGCGTCGTGGCCGGGGCGCTTTCCGTGGCCAGCACGTCGCCGGTGGTATTCCAGGTGCCGATGAAGATCTCGAAGCGCGACATTCGGTTGGACGCCATCTGTCTCCATGAACGCGAGGTGGTCTCATCAGTAGGCCAAGACTATTTGTTCGCCTCGAGCAGCATCCGCCGATCCACCGCCTTCTGCCCCTCCACGATCCAGGTTGCCGCCGGCTCTCCCTTCAGGTAGTGCGCAAACCACTGAAGAATGCGCCGCTCGTAATCGACCTGATTCTCCTTCTTCGTGAGCCCGTGCCCCTCGCCCGGATAGAGCAGCATCACCACCTGCTTCCCCGCCCGCCGAGCGTAGTTGTAAAACACGGAACCCTGCCGCGGATCGACCACCCCATCATCGCCGCCAACCATCACGAGCATCGCCCTGGTCGACATCTGATGCACCGTCGCGAGCGGCGAGTTGTCGAGCACCGCCTTGAAGTCTTCCCACGGCGCCACCTGCATGCGGAACTGCCCCGTTTCCCAGTGGTCGAACTCCGCGCTTCCACCCTGCCAGTGATTCTGCCCTGCGAAGCTCACCATGTCCGTGATCCCCGCACCGACGATCGTCGTCGCGAACATCTTGCTGTGCGTGCCGAGGAACGCGGCTTCGTAGCCGCCCATCGAGTGGCCCACGTGTCCCACGCGCGCCGGATCCACCAGTCCGCGCGAAATGGCCAGCCGCACCGCTGGCTCCACCGCACGTTGCGTGCTCACACCCGGCTCTCGCGGCTGAAAGACGATGTCCGGCATCAGTACGAAATAGCCGTGCTGTGTAAACACGGTTGTGTTGTAGTAGCTCGCCTCGTTCGGCGCGATGTAGTTGTGAAGGCCCTGCGACAACAGCTCGTACGTGTAGACGATCATCGGGTACTTCTTCGTCGAGTCGTAGTTCGCCGGATAGTAGAGAAGTCCCTGGAGCGGCACGCCGATGGCGCTCTTGAAATTCAGCAGCTCGACGCGACTCCACGCATAGTCCTTCTGGAACGCATTGGTCTCGGTGACAACCTTCGCCGTTGCGATGTCCGTCCCGACGCGCAGGCTCGGCGACTCGTCGTAGCGCTGCCGAGTGTACGCGAAGACCGGCGCGCTGTCCGCGCGAACCAGGGCGCGATATCCAGCGTCGCCAAGCAATAGCCGCTCCATGCGGCCATCAGCGTTGCGGCGCGCGTAGCCGCTCTGCTTGGTCTTCTTGCCGTAGAGCGTGAAGTAGAGTGGCCTGGACAGATCGAACGCACGCTCCGCCGGCGATGCACTGGCCGGTGCGAGGTTCACCAGCCGGTGGACCACGCCGTCCTTCGCGCCGTCCGTGAGTCTCGTGCCGCCAGATCCATCCAGCGCGACGCGCCACACGTCGTACGTGTCGTTGAGCAAATAGGCGTCGCCGCCTTTCGTCCACCCTGCTGGAGCGAACACCGCCGGCACGTTGTTCGGCATGTCGTTATCCGGATCGACGAAACCGACCTTCCCACCTGACGTCAGCGTCGACGTGAGATTCGTACGCACACCTGTCGCGAGGTCCACAGTCCAGTAGTTCTTGCCGTCTGACCACGCCAGCTTCGTTCCCGTCGGATTCGCGCCGTAGTAGTGGCGAACCTTCTCGAGCACCCGCTTCCGCTCGCCCGTCGCGAGATCCACCACCCACACGTCCTGGTCATAGCGGCCGAACTTCCATCCCCACGCATACGGCGTGCGATCCATCTCCGTCGCAAAGCGGCCTCCCTCGAGCGCGACAGCCTGCTCGCTCAGGTCCGTACCGATTGGGATCACCTTGTCATCCGTAATCCGCCACGCGGTGAGCAACGTGCTGCGCAGGTCGGTTTGCTCGGTGGCTTTCTGCTGCGGAAGCACGCGCACGTCGTTGGGATGCCAGATCTCGACGTCGGAGACCTTCTCCTTCTCGCCCGTCTTCTTGCTCGTGTCCGCCGGCTCACGCTGCTTGACCCCGAAGAACACGTAGCCTCCATCGCGCGACCATGCCGGACGTCGGCCATCCGAAATACGCGTCCCCGCCGGAATGTTCGCTCCCGCGCCGGGGTCGAGGCGAAGCCGCTGCACTTCGATGCCGCCGAGGTCCTTCCACGCCAACAACACGTGCGCCGTGTCCTTGAACGCCTTGTCCACAACCGTGCGAAGAACTGCGAGGTCGGACGAACGCGCGCGCCACGACAGGCCGCGATACTGCGACGCGGGCGCCGATTCCAGAACCTGCAGTGCTCCGACAGCCGGGTCGTACAGCTCGACCGCGTTCCCCACGCCGCCCTCCGTGTCGATGGTCAGCGCGAGCTTCGAGCCGCCATCCGACCACGCGTGCTCGCTGACGTTGGCAAACGACATCCGAGTGCCGTTCGCAAGATCCTCGACGAGGACTTCGCTGGTCTTCTTTCCCTCGGCCGGATAGCGCGTCATGGCGACGAAACGTCCGTCGGCGCTGAATGCCGATGCGCTGATGTCGGCGACGGCGAAGGTCTTTCCCGTTGCGAGGTTCCTGATCTCGAGCGAGTTGCGGATCGGCTTCTTCTCTTTCGTCAGCCGGTCGCGCTCCTTCGGGGAGACGCCGATGGCGTATGCCGCCCAGTTGTTGTTGGCGGAGAAGGCCGCGGCCAATCCGTACGTGATGACGATTGTCGTATCTCGAGGGCCGCCGCGAAGTCGGAGCTCGTTCTCTTCGTTGATGCGCGCGACGGTGAACGCTGTCCAGTCGCCGCGAGGGGACAGTCGAGGTGCACCGAGCACCTCCCATTTGCCGTAGTCCTTCGCGGTGAGAAGGGGCTTGGACTGGGCGGCGACGACTGGAGCCGCGAGGACGGACGCGATCAGGAACGCGACGGATGGACGGATCATGCTCGAGGTCTCGGCGAGGCGGAAAGCGATAGAAGGGAGAAGATAGGGCTCAAAATCGTCGTGCGACAATCGTATTATCCTCGCAACTCTCCGGAGGAGGAAGCGGCGTGCGACAGCACACTGTGGCGCTACTGGCGTGTCTTCTTGCGGGCGTTTCCGGCTGCGCGCGTCGCAGTCCAGAGGTTGGACAGCATGAATCAGCGACACCGTTGATGGCCCAGCTCTCCCGCTTCACTGCCGCGAACGTCCCCACGCTTGGCCCCGCCGAGACGGCCGTGCCGCAGCGTACATAGGACCAGCCCATTCCCACTGGGCTGCCGGGAAACGGGATCGCGCAACACCCGATGCTCTACATCGGCGAGGCTTGCAACAAGATCTGGCTCTTCGGACTCTGTCGTGGGTCACGTCGAGATTTGCAGTGATGCGAGTGGCGCGATGTTCTTGAACGACCAAGGGCGCGGACTTGTTTGCGGACAACAGCCGATTCACTCCGTGCGCCGTCGTCCGTCCCATGCGCATCAACAACGACCTCGCGTTGACGCTGCCGGTCTGATCGAGAGGCGCCGTTCGTCGGCTCGGCGGTCAGTCGGCTCAGATCGGCCTGTTGTCGTCGTTCCCAGAGACTCGCCCCACCTTCCCTCGCGACAGAGCCGGCCCGACTGGCGCGGTGCTTTGCGGATCGCGTCAAGATCGATTGGTGAACACCCAAAGTCACACGTCCTGTGATTGCCTACCCACAGGATTCCCTGCCCACAGGAATCCCCTGAAGAGCCCAAGATCTTTCTCGTCAACCGGGGCAACATCATGTGGACGTACTCGACAGGTCCGGGCTGGGAGTACGACGACATCTGGATGCTCTCCAACGGCAACATCCTCTTTACGCGCCAAGTGCGAGGTGAAGAGTCCGTGGGCAGCGTTCGGCTGAAGAATGGCAACACGCTGATCACCGACGACAAGGACATCCTCACCCTCGAGGCAAATCCACAAAGGGAGACGGTGTGGGCGCTCAAACCGGACGACATTCCCGAGGCGTGGAGGTTCATCAACACCCAGAGCGCCACGCGATTGGCCAACGGAAACACGATCATCTGCTCGCGAGGCGGGAATGGCAAAGGCCCGCAACTCGTCGAGGTGACGCCGAACAAGAAGGTCGTGTGGGTGCTGTGGGACTGGGCGAATTTCGGTCCCGCTACCGCCGTGCAGATCCTGAACGACCCGGGCTACCCGGAGATTCCGGGACACTCGCAGCACTGATCGCCTTTCTCGCGCCGCGGTGCGGTGCTCGGCATCAATTCACGTCCTGATCATCGAAGCAAGGCACTCCACGCCAGTCTTTCAGAGCTCCCGACGAGGCATCGCCGTGGGGACCCGCGGCGTGGTCAGGCAGCCAGGACAAGCTCTCGGCGAAGGAAAACAGCCTCGGCGTGTACCAGTACTTCCTCAGCCCGTTCGTCTGCTCCAACGCACGTTTAGCCAGCGGCTGCGCGATGCGAGTCGGGCCGCCCGGTCGCGCGCAGGAACCCGAGGATCGCGTCCCAAACCGGCGTCCCACTGCCCGACGCGTATACGGCGCCGGTCTCGCGGTCCACGATCGTGACGCCGTGGCCGACTAGCTGGTCGCGGAACTCGCGCGTCTCGATGTAGCGCCGCCTCTGCAGCACCATCACCCACCCGAAGGGCGCCTGGCGCGCGGACATGACCGCCTTCGGGTGCTCTGACGGCCACGGCCCGCCGTTCATCGCCACCTCGGCAAGCGCGACGGCCTCGTCGAAGGTGACGAGGCGCCCGGGCCCGTCCGTGAGGCGCTCGACGTAGCCAGGCTTCGCGTCGGGGGGGCATGGACTCGAGATCGAGCGACTCAATCGCTGACATGCGGCAATTCGGAAGTGACGACCAAACGTGTCGCGGGCTACGCCAAAGTTCACTTGCAAGCGATCAAACAGAGCGAGCGAAGCGAGCAGTCCTTCGCTCGCTTGACAAGTGCAACGCCACGTTAGACCTCAGGCGCGACGACGCCAGGTCCGCGGATGCCGCTTCTGATGAACACAAGCGCGGATCTCGATCGTTGTCTCGGCTCGAAGCAGGCGGTAGTAAATCGAATAGGGAAAGCGATCGAGGAGCGACCGGCGCAATTCCCGATGCGCGATCGGTCCGATCTCGGGGAACTGTTCGAGCGTGTGGACGACCTTCTCTACGTCAGCAAGGAACTCATCGCCAAGCCCGCCTCGCGCCGCCGCGTATGCCGCAAAAGCCGCCGTAACATCATCGTCGGCCAAGGCGGTGAACCGAACTGCCCACGTCACTGTGCCGATCGGCGCGCCCTGGCTTTGACCTCATCCCAACTGAGCGTACCGATCTCGGTCGGATCCGCGAGACGCTCATCGAGCAATTCGCGATGCCAGTCGGGAACGGGCACACTCTCGGGCGATGCCACCAGACTTTCCCACGCGTCCTCGATCAGCTGGATGCGCACCGCTGGTGGAAGGCGAAGAAGCTCGTCCAGGATCGGATGGGAAGTCATGCTTGGAAGGTGATATGCGCCGGCACCGATCGCAAGCGGGCAGGAACCGAGGGATGGAGGGACCGCCGCAATTATCTCGAGCGCATGCGTCTGGTTGGCGTCACCGGGAGGTCTGTTGAGGTCTAACGCGCTGTTCAGCTGCGCAGACGGTTGGTGCTTGTGATCGTGCTCAGAGCTTTTCGAGCGGCCCAGAGTCTCCTACTTGCTCCACGGCGGGGTGACGCCATTCATCCGCGCGTACGCGATGGCCTGGCCGAGATGCTCATGCAGGTGCAACGCCGTGGCGAGCCACACCTGGCGCACCGACATGTCCTGCCCAAAGAACTTCACGCGCTCGTCCAGCCTCGCATCGGGCGTGTCGGCCATCGCCTTGAGCAGGTGCGCAAACGAGCGCTCCACCGCCGCGACCGTCCCCTCGCGCGACAGCTTCTGCTTCTCGTACGTCGCAAGCGTCGAGAAGTCCGTGGCCTTGATGCCAGTCGCGGGGTCCGGCGCAAAGCCCACCATCGCGGGCAGC
>JANOIJ010000341.1:0-27709 GCA_031407575.1 Gemmatimonadaceae bacterium
CGAAGGAGCCATGGGCGTCGTGTTTCGTGCCCTCGATCCCAGGCTGCCCCGAAGCGTGGCGGTGAAGGTCATGAACGCCGCCCTCGCGCTCGACGAGGGCTTCCGTACCCGCTTCCGGCGCGAAGCGCGCGCCGCAGGGTCGCTCCAGCACCCCAACGTCATCACCGTGTACGACTGCGGCGAGACCGACGGGCATCTCTACATCGCGATGGAGTACGTCGAGGGCACGGACCTCGAGCAGGTCATCGCCAGCAAGATCCCGCTCACACTGGCCGAGAAGCTCGACATCGTCATCGGCGTGCTGAATGGACTGGGCTACGCGCACAAGCGCGGTATCGTGCATCGTGACATGAAGCCCGCGAACATCCGCGTGAACGACGAGGGCCGCGCGCTGATCATGGACTTCGGCATCGCGCACATCGACGCATCCAACGCCACACGGACCGGCGCGGTGCTCGGCACGCCGAACTACATGGCGCCCGAGCAGGTCACGGGCAGCGCCATCACGCCGCAGACGGACATCTTCGCCGTGGGCGTCGTGCTCTACGAGCTGCTCACCAACGTGAAGCCGTTCGACGGACCCACGCTCCACAGCGTGCTGTTCAAGATCGTCGGCGACATGCCGGATCGGCCGGACACGATCGTGACCGGACTGCGCGCCGATCTCGCCGAGGTGGTGATGAAGGCGCTGGCCAAGGAGCCAGCGGAGCGCTTCGCGTCGGCGGCGGACATGGCCAACGCGCTCACGAAGATCAGCACCACGCTCGGCACGGAGGGCACGCCGTCGGGCTCGCGCACGTTGTCGCTGCGGTCGTCCATCGACATGGCGATGAAGGAAGTCCTGGTCGCCGACAAGCGGCGCGCCCAGCAGCGCGCGTGGCGACGCGTGGCCATCGCCGCGGGCGTGATCATCGTCGTGGGGGGCGGCGCTGCCATGGCGGTGAGGAGCCGCGACGCGGCAACCCCAGCCGCCGCCGATGTGTTGCACCAGGCCGGACCGGCACCGTCGACGGCGCCGCAGCCCGCGACGCCAACGGCATCGCCCGCAGCACCGGCTCCGCCGCCAGCGACTGACACTTTGCCGCCCGCGGTCGCTCGCTCTGCCGCGACACCGAACACCGCCGCCCCGCCAAAGCTCGACATGAGCGTCGTCTCGGCGGTGCGTACGTCGGCGCAGCAGGCGCGCCGTCGCGCAGTGGAGGCCGGCGCTACCGCAACACAGCTCACCCCCGCCGACCGGCGCTTCGCGGCGGGCGAGGCGCTGAGCCGGAGGGGAGAGCGCGATGCCGCCATCCGCGAGTTGACGCTGGCGTCCACCGCGTTTGGCGACGCGGAGAGCGCCGCGCGCGCCGATACGGCGGCACTCTCGGCGGCGTCGCGCGAGCCGGCGAGGGACGTGCCCAAGCCGCAGACCGTCATCGCGAGCGCCCCGCCGGTGGTACAGGCGCCGCCAATCATCACGCAGCCCGCGAGCAATCCGTCGGCGGAGATCGCGTCCGTGGTGTCGCAGTACGCGCGGGCGATCGAATCGCGCGACGTCGGGGAGCTCAAGCGTGTGTATCCGGCGATGTCCGCCGCGCAGGCAAACTCCTTCGAGGAGTTCTTCCGCAGCGTGCGCAGCATCCGCGCGGCGTTCAGCGTGACATCGTTGCAGGTGGACGGCGCAGCGGCCGAAGCGAAACTGAGCGGTGCCTACGATTTCGTGACGTCCAACGGCAAGAGCGAACACCAAGCGCTCACGCTCCAGGCCGTGCTGCGCAAGGACGGCGCCGCCTGGCGCTTCGCGTCAATCAGGTAGTCGTTCAGCCGAACATAGAGGTCTGCTTCGATGCTCGGCGAGCAGGGTTCTCCCGTTCTCATTCTGTCGGGCACGGTGGGCGTCGGCAAATCGACGATCCTCAACGAGGTTCATTCACTGCTCGAGCGAGCTCGCGTTCCTCATATCTGCATCGACGCCGACGCGCTCGCGATGTCGTGGCCCGCTCGCGGCGCCTACAATCAGGTCGCCGTTCTCGACAATCTCGCCAGCATATGGGCCAACGCGCGCACCGCCGGCGCAGAGCGACTCGTGCTTGCCTGTGTCATTGAGAGCCGTGACGACCTGGACGCGTATCGACGCGCTGTCCCGGGTGCCGAGATCACCGTTTGCCAGCTCGTGGCTCCTGAAGGCGTCCGCACATCGCGACTCCGACAGCGGGAACGTGGTTCAGGTCTCGAATGGCATCTGCGACGCACCGAGGAACTTCGCCAGATTCTCGAAGACGCAGCCGTCCACGATTTCTCGATCACCAACGATGATCGCTCTGTGCAGGACGTCGCGTATGAGGCGCTCACGCGCGCGGCGTGGCCGGTGGGACAACCCGACTAGGAGTACACACGCAGACGGCGCTGTACCTGCGTTTTGCGTCGCGAGGTGGGTGAAAGCGCATCCGCGCCCCAAGCAGTTGCAGCGCTTTCAGCGTGCGTCGTGTCAGCGCCTTCAGGGTTCGCCGTCTGGGTTCTCTGCAGTTTCAGCGTTCGTCATCTGGCCTTCCTGTCGGCGCGCGTTCCCCGGAATTCCGCGCGGAGCCTTTTGTCAAAAGCTGTACTCGATCGCGCCCGTCAGGATCAGGTTCGATCGCAACCCACCGACATTGAGCGGGACCAGCGCATTCGTCACGATCGTCAACGCCTTCGACGTCGTGAACTTGAAGCCGAACGAGCCGCTCACGATGTCGTCGCGCATGTCCGGGATTGTCGTCGGACTGATCCTGCGATGGAAGGGCGCCTGAATCGTCACCGGTTGCGGTAGCGGAAGCCTGGAGTGACCGACTTGCAGCTCGCTCACGATGTCGGCCGCCAGCGTCACGCCCTTGGCGATCTCGTTGTCGAAGCCGGCCGTCGCGAGCACCGCACTGTTCTGCATATCACCGGCGCGATACAGGTAGCCCACATTGGCGTGCGGCGACACGTTGCCCACTCGGCCCGAGAGCACGGCGAGCGCGCGCGCCGCGAATTCGCCGGCGCCCAGAAGGTCGGCGGCGTCGCCCGTGGGAAAGCGGACGTCCCCCAGCAGCGCGAGACTGGCGCCCGGTGCCTCGCGCACCAGGATCTTCGTGCGCAGCGCGACGTCGCCGATACCGAACGCTGATCCATTCACGAGACGCGACGCTTGCAGCACCGGGCTGGTCGCCGTTCCGGCGAAGTAGTGCAGCGCCGAGGTTCCACCGAAAGGGACAACCTGCGCATTGCTCTCGCCGCGAAGCCGAGTGCTGACGAGCGGCAACACGACGCCGATGTCCACGTGATCGAAGAGGCCATACGTGGCGTAGAGCGTCGTGACCTCCACCCGCAAGTCGAGGTTGAGCGCGAGGTTGATGACGTCGTTCTCGCGGCCCGGCACGCCCATGAGCGTGCAGTCCGCTCCACCGTTCTCCGCATCGCAGCCGGGGAAGTCCACGTTCTCGTGCGTGAACGAGAGCTGCACATTGTCCAGTGGCACGCCGCGCAGCGCTCGGAAGTTGAAACCGCTGCGTCCCGCGCCCACCAGCGTTCGCCCGCGACCCATCGTCTGCGCACGCTCGGCGAAGATCGGGCCGGCGGAGGTGGACGTCCGCACAGGGACGCCGTTCACGAACTGGAACGTCTCCGAGCCAGACGTCGCACCGATGGGCACGTTCGCGATGCTGCCGCCGATGGCGTCGATCAGGAATCCGATGAGGCTGCCGTTCTGCGCGTTCGCCGACGGAATGAAGTGGCTGCCGTGCGCACGGAGCGACGCGTCGTTGTTGGGGTCGCCGGAGCCCACGAGGAAGAGCGGATCCGATCCCCCGCCGAAGATGAAGAGCTCGGAGATCTTGGAGCGAAGGCCCTGCGCCTGCGCGGTGAGCGGCGCGCTGGCGAGCAGGGCAAGGACGAGGAGTCGACGTCGCAACGGCGTGACCGAGTAGGGATGGAGCGGCGGTGACGCGCGGCGTGGGCACGCGCACGGGAGGACGGGTCAATATGTCGGCGGCTGCGCATTGCGCCAGACGCGCGAAAGTGCGCAACGGCCATCAAGTCCGCGCCGCCGGCGCGCGATAGAATTCGCGGCATGAAACCGGATACACGTTCCTTCTACGTCCAGGCAGTGCAGCGCGTCATCGAGCACGTGGCGTCGCACCTGGATGAGGCGCTCGCACTCGACCAGCTCGCCGCCGAGGCGTGCCTCTCGCCGTTCCATTTCCATCGCGTGTTTCGCGGCATCGTCGGCGAGACACCGGTGGAGCTGATACGCCGCCTGCGAATGGAGCGGGCGGCGTGGCAGCTCGCCCATGGCGAGCAGGGCGTCACGTTCATCGCCTTCGACGCCGGCTACGAAACACACGAGGCGTTTACGCGCGCGTTTCGCGGCTGTTACGGAACGTCGCCGTCCGGATTCCGTCGTGAGCGCCGAAATCGCATCACGCTCGCCGCGCCCTGCGGCATTCACTACGACCCGCAGGGCGTCATTCCACAGTTCATCCCACGAGAATCAGGAGGTCGTTCCATGGACGTCGAGATCAAGCAGCTTCCCGCGCTCCGCGTTGCCGCAGTGCGCCACATTGGCCCGTACCACGAAATCGGCAAAGCGTTCGACAGGCTCGGGCAGATTGCCGGCCCCGCCGGGCTCATCACGCCGCGCGCCACTGAAATGGTGGCGCTCTATCACGACGACCCCCAGTCCACCCCGGCCGAGCAGCTCACGTCGGACGCGGGGCTCACCGTGCCAGAGGGCGCAGCGCTGCCAGAGGGGCTCACCGAACAGCGCGTGCCGGCAGGTACCTATGCGTCCACGGTGTACGTGGGATCGTACTCGCGACTGCCCGACGCGTGGACGCGCTTCATGGGCGAATGGCTGCCCGCGAGTGGGCGGCGCATCAACAACGATGCACCGAGCTACGAGGTCTACCACAACGACCCCACCAACACGCCGGAGGACCAGCTTCGCACGGAGATTCGCATCCCTGTGATGTGACCGCGCCAGCGCTCCATATGGAAAGTGGAGCGCTGGACGGCGGTTTCTCCTGACACGTCCCGACCGTGTGTCGGGATAGCTTGTCTCCGACGCCGTGAGCAGATTGGCCTGCGACATGCGAATGGCTGCGGCCGACGACTACCTCGGGAGACAATACGTGTCATCCATGCAACGAACGATTGACGGCGACGTCCTGGTCCAGCACCTTACGGAAGACGAGCGCACGCTGGACCAGGAGCTCCTCGCCAAGCATGGCCGGACGGCACGGACACTCGTGAAGATCGGGTCGCTCCGGCTGACGCTCATGGCCATCTCCGCCGGTGGCGACATGCCCGCGCATTCAACGGACGGGCCGGTCTCCATCCACCTGCTCGAGGGGACGATCGTCTTCTCGGCGCTGGGCAAGGACTACCCGCTCGTGGCCGGCGACGTGCTGGTGTTCGCGCCCGGCGTGGAGCACGCAGCGCGCTCGGACGCAGGCGGGCGCTTCCTGCTCACCGTCGTGCACCAGCCGTCAGCGGGATCACCGGTGGAGCGTGAATGACAGCAGGACGCCGGGACCTCCAGGACAGCGACCTTACCGATACACTGACGGCATTCTACGACGCAATCGGCGACGATGAGCTGCTCGCGCCGTACTTCGCGGAACTGGACATGAGCGCCCACATGCCGCGCATCGAGGCGTTCTGGTCGACCATCCTGTTTCACACCGGGCGCTATGCATCGAACGCCTTTCGCCCGCACATGTCGTTGCCCGGTCTCACGGCGCTGCACTTCGCCCGCTGGGTTGACACCCTCGAGTCCATCGTCGACGCGCGCTTTGCGGGACCGTCGGCGCAACACATGAAGGAGCTCGCGCACCGCATCGCGCACAGCATGCAGTTCCGGCTCGGCATCACGCCGTTCGCCGAGTTCCACGACCTGTCGAGCCAGATTGGGGTGCGCAAGCTGGGCTGATCGCATCGCGTGTCCACTCCGCGACGTGTGGGCTGTCGCCGAAAGCGGACAGAACGCGTTTCAGCGCGACGTGTGCTGACGTCGCAATGCGTTGTACACCAATGTCTTGGCGCTGCGGACTCCGGTTGGCGCCGAAGCTGCCTTGCAGGGCAGCATGACGTCGCGCCGCATTGCACGACCCGCTGTGGTCACCGGACTTTCCGTGCTCCTGCTCTCGGGGTGCGCACAGGGGACGTACGGCGTTTCCACCTCGACCATTCTCTCCAGCATCATCCTCGTGGGCGAGGCCATCGGCTCGCGCACGTCGTCGCCCGATTCGCGAACGACGACGACCTCGGGTGCTCGACGCATGCCACGCTCGCCCGCGCCCACCGCAATCGCGTCGCGGGTACTCGGCACGGCGGACACGTACGTCGGCACGAAATACACGTGGGGTGGCAACACGCCGAAGAGTGGCTTCGACTGCTCTGGCTTCACGAAGTACGTGTTCGCTCGCGAGGGGATCCAGCTGCCACGAACGTCGCGCGAACAGGTGCGCGCGGGCCAGGGCGTTCCGCTGGACTTTGCCGCAATGCTCCCGGGCGACATCATGCTCTTCGCCGAGCCGGGCGAGGCGATCTCACACGTCGCCATCTATGTGGGGAGCGGCGTGATCATCCACTCGTCGTCGAGCGGACGCGGCGTGCGGTATGACGACCTGACCACCAATCGCGGCGAGTGGTATGTGCAGAACATGGTAGCAGCGCGGCGCCTGACGTCGAACGGCCGGAGCCTGGTGCAGGCGCTGTCGTTGCTGGCCATTCCTGGACTTCCCTTCGATCCACCTGATCGGGCCCCTGCTCCGCGATAGCCAACAGTTGTCATCCTGAGCGAAGCCAAGGACCTGCACGTGCTGTTGCGACCGGCGGCTGGTCGGTCTGGCTGCCGTGAGGTACGTCGCATGGAATCGCCGGGCCGTTATTTCACAGCTCTACGTTGATCGCGCGGTTCGCGGCCAGGGAGTCGGCACGCGTCTCTTGGGAGAAACTCCGGATCCGAGTGACCGCACTGCATGCACGCTGCTTGTGGGTTGAAACGCAGAATGTCAACGCGCCCGCGATCCATTTTTACGAGAGGCATGGATTTGTCTTTTGCGGTTTGGACACATCGTTGTACGATCCGCGGGACCTCTATGATCCAAGTCATGAGCCATCGATGAGCGCCGCGGTCAACCACAACTGAACTTGAACTCCATCAATTCTGCTGTTGCCCTTCCTCTGCGTACCTCTGCTTCTCTGCGTCCTCTGCGGTGAACAACTCTATCGCGATCTCAACCAAACGCGCTTGGGCGCAATACGGAGAGCAAGCCTCACAGCCCCGGACTCTGACACCAGACACTGGCGTAGGAAGCAGCGGCTTCCTCGCTTGCGTCCTGTAAATACCTGCTGGTGAGCGCTATGGACCGGGCGCGACTCTGACGTCGAGTATTCCGTCCGCAACCCGCAGCCGCACGACGTACGCGCCGGCAGCAAGCGCCGGGTTGAAGCCGGAGAACCCCTCGACGGGATGCGACATCAGCTCGCGTCCCTGCACGGTCGCCTGGACGTATGGCGCGGAGTGCAGCGCGCTGACCTGAAACGGACCGAGTGTCTGTCCCGCGTTCAGCGTCGCGATGAGGGGAATCGAATCACGATCGCTGGTCAGGACGCGCAACTCCGACATCGCGGCTGTTCCGTCGTTCGTCACGCGCACCGACGCTGAGGAGGGCGAAGGCACCGTGAGCTCGACGTCGCCCGCCGAGCACGCGAGGACACCGAGCGCGAGCACGGCGAACGACCTCCGAGTGAGGGTGGCGATGTGGTAGCCCATGTCGACGTTGGCGTACACGTTGGAGAGATGCATTTCAGTTTGCTCAACCCGCCGCGACAGGCCCCGGTCACTCCTCACCGCACGCGTCGCCACTCGGAGATCGGTATCGTACCGTTGCCTGACGCCGACGCCGGAATTCGATACTTGAGCGTGTCGCCCGAGAGCGTGTAGCTGCGACGCTGCTCGGTGCCCTCCCAATTGGGGTACTGCGCAAGCTCGATGCGGAACACGAGATCACCGCTGATCGGATCGATGAAGCACCGCCCGAAATGCGCGCTCATGCCGAGCACCGAGTCCATGAACTCCTCCGGCGTTCCTCGGCGCTTGTCGCCCGCGGCGAACGTGCGCCGTCCCGCGCGATAGAGCTGGAGCGAGTAGCGTCCATCCGCGTCGACGATGAGGAGTCCTTTCGGGTCTGCTCCGTACGATTGCACTCGCGCGCCGCCGGGCTGGATCTCATCTGCCGCGGTGAGCATCCAGGTGCCCGTGAGTGGCGAACGTGCCGCCGGCGCGGGGCGCGTTTCGACGAGCGGACGCGCAGGGACGCACGCGGCGCCCGTCAGGATGATCATGGCAATGAGGTGCTTTACGCGCGGTGTCGGCATTGGTCGTTCCTCGTGCGGTGGATGTGGCTCGATTGCTGTAACCACCTTGAGTGGTTACACCGAACTGCCACGGTATGGCGCGTTGCGTAACCTGTCAACGGGGTTACGTTGCACCATGCCGAAACGAGTGGACGTCGCTGCCGGATCCACCGCGCTGGGGGAGAGCCGAGATGGGTTCCGGTTTCGCGCCGGCCGGCTGGCGCTGGATTTCGCTGCGACACTCGCCGCGCGGCTGAAGCCGGTGCCGCGAGAGCTGCTTGCCGTGCCGAAGGATCTCGAGCGGTGGCTGGCGGTGTCCGAGCTCGCGTTCGACGGAAGTCGCGCCACCGCGGTCGACCTCGCGTCCGCGCGCGCCCTGCGTGAAGCGCTCTATCGCCTCGCCGTCGCCCGCATTGATGGGGGAGTCCTGGTGTCCGCCGACCGCGCGCTGGTGAACGTGTGGGCCGCGCGTCCTGTGCCAGCGCCGCAGGTGGGCAACGACCGCGCGCACGGCCTCAAGTGGACCGGTGGAGACGTGCCCGCGTGTCTCGCGGCCATCGCGCAGGATGGCGTGACGCTGGTGTCGGGACCGCTTGCGCTGCGGATTCGCGAGTGTGCGCGGGAAGGATGCTCGCTACTGTTCCTTGACACTTCACGATCCGGTGAGCGCCGCTGGTGCTCGATGCGCGCGTGTGGCAACAAGGAGAAGGTGTCGAACTTCAGACGACGCAACGCCATCTCGTGAAAGGCCCCCAGCTCGTTCCAAACGCTCGACGGGTGGCGCGCAGTGACGCAGGGCGACGCACAGGCTTGTTCGTGCTCGCCGGCCTGCTGCTGCTCTTCGTATTCACGCCCCTCGCGGCGCGCCGCGCCACCGACTTGATGTGGTACCACGAGATCGGCTACGAGCGCGTCTTCCTGTTGAAGATCGCTGCCCAATGGGCGCTCGGCATCGCGGCAGGTGTGGGCACTGCACTCGTGCTCGTCGTGAGCGCGCGCTTCGCGTTACGCACACCGCGCGTGGAACCCGTGCCGATGCTCGATCAGTTTCGGTCCGGGCCCAGGAGCCGGATTGCGTATGTCACGAATATCGCCGCACTCATCGCCGTCCCCATGTCACTCGTATTCGCCGCGGCGGTCGCGGCGCTCGCCGCGACGGAGTGGCGCACTGTCGTCCAGTTCCTGTATCGCTCGCCGTTCGGCGTCACCGACCCCATCTTCGGCCGCGACGTGGCCTATTACGTCTTTACGCTTCCCGTGATCCATGGGTTGATCGGCTACGCGATGCTCGCCCTCGGGTTGGCGTTGATCGTCGCAACCCTGGTCTACACCGCGCGCAACGAGATCAACTGGGAACATGGCCAGCCAACGGTAGCGCCGTTCGCGCAGGTGCACCTCGCGGTTCTCGGCGCACTGCTGCTAGTGCTCTACGGGCTGCGGATGGCCTTCGTGGACGTCCCATCGCTGCTCCAGGCATCGCATGGTTTGCTTCGCGGTGCGAGCTACACCGACGTGCACCTCCGCGTGCCGCTGCTGCGACTCATGAGCGCCGTGGCAATTGGCGTCGCGATGCTGATTCTTCGAGCTGCGTGGCGGGGACGCCTGATCCGGACCGCCGGTATCTCCCTGACGTCTTACATCGCGATCTGGTGGCTGGTGCTCGGCCTCGTGCCGACGATGTACCAGCGGCTCGTCGTCCAGCCGAACGAGCTCGCGCGCGAGGCGCCGCAGATCCTCCATCACATCAACGGGACCCGCCAGGCGTGGGGGCTCGACAGCGTGGAGCGACGCGAGCTCACGGCCGCTCAGCGACTCACGAGTCGCGACATCGACGCGAACCAGGCAACAATCGCCAACGTGCGGCTCTGGGATCGCGAGCCGTTGCTGCAGACGTTTGGACAACTCCAGGCCATTCGCACGTACTACGACTTCGAAGCGGTGGACGACGACCGCTACCGCATTGGCGGCGAGCTGCGGCAAGTCCTGCTGTCCGCGCGTGAATTGAACTCGACTGCACTGCCGACGCGGTCGTTCATCAACGAACACCTGACGTTCACGCACGGCATGGGGCTCACGCTGGGTCCGTCGAATCAGGTGACCACCGAAGGGTTACCAGTGCTGTGGATCAAGGACCTGCCACCTCAATCCACGGTGCCGATCCGGGTGACTCGGCCGCAGATCTACTTTGGCGAGCTCTCGAACGACTTCGTCCTGGCGCCGACGCGCCAACGCGAATTCGACTACCCCGCCGGACAGGGCGGTGCCGCGATCTACTCGAGCTACGCCGGACGTGCAGGTGTACCGCTCGATTCGTTCCTGCGACGCCTGTTGTTCGCGTTGCGCTTTCGCTCCGCCAACGTGATGCTCTCGCGCGACCTGATCCCGCAGTCGCGCGCGATCTTCCACCGCAACATCCGCGAGCGTGCCGAGCTGGCCCTGCCCTTTTTGCGCTTTGACCGCGATCCGTACATGGTGGTGACGGACAGCGGGCACCTGAAGTGGATCCTGGATGCGTACACCAGCACGACCCGTTACCCGTACGCCCAGCGTCTTCCGGACGGCACGAACTACATGCGCAACAGCGTGAAGGTCGTGATCGACGCGTACGACGGCGACGTGCGCGCGTACCTCACCGATCCGCGCGACCCGATGATCCGCACACTTTCGCGGATCTATCCGGGACTGCTTCGGCCGCTCAGTGAGTTGACCGCCGACCTGCGCGCGCACCTGCGCTACCCGGAGGATCTGTTCCGCGCGCAGACGTCGATGTACGCCACCTTCCACATGACGGATCCCGAGACGTTTTATCATCGGGAGGACCAGTGGCAGATCCCGGTCAGCCAGCTCAGCGACGAGCGCGAGGGATTCATTCGGCACATCGTGATGCGACTTCCGGGCGAACGTGACCCCGAGTTCATCCTCATGCGCCCATTCACGCCGAACCAGAAGGACAACCTGGCCGCGTGGATGGTGGCGCGGAATGACGGCGCGCACTACGGAAAGCTCATCGCATATCAGTTCCCGCGACAGAGCCTCGTCTTTGGCCCGACGCAGATCGTGAACCGGATCAACCAGGACACCGAGGTTTCGCGGCAGGTGTCGCTGTGGGACCAGCGCGGCTCGGAGGTGATCCGCGGCGAGCTCCTCGTGATTCCCATCGAAGCGTCGCTGCTGTACGTGCAGCCGTTGTACCTGCGCGCACAGGGTGGAAAGATTCCCGAGCTCAAGCGGGTGATTGTCGCGCACGAGAGCCGAGTGGTAATGGAGGAGACGCTGGAGGCAGGGCTCCAGCGGTTGTTCGGTGACAGTGCCGCGAAGCCCGCGATCGCGGCGGCGGGACCGGACGTGGCGCCCGCACCCGTTGCAGTACGCGCCGCTGATAGCGCGTCGACGGGTGCGAACGAGCTCATTCGCCAGGCGTCGCAGCACTTCGAGCGTGCGCGCGCGGCGCAGCGGGCCGATGACTGGACGACGTATGGCGCCGAGATGCGGAAGCTTGGCGAGGTACTGCAGCGGCTGAATGCGATTGGGCAGCGGCGGCCGGGACAGCAGTGAACACAGTCTTCGGCCAGGCTGATATTACCCATAAGGGGTTGCATACTACCCATTATGGGTATCAACTCTAGCCGGTTGGATTCTTCCGCGCGCACGATGAGCATAGCCGACGCGCTGTTCACCAAGGTTCAACAGCGGGTGCTCGCGGTGCTGTACGGAAATGCGGGCCGCTCCTTCTTCGCGAGTGAGGTGATCCGGCTCGCCTCGTCGGGATCGGGCGCCGTCCAGCGTGAACTCGCGCGTCTCGAGGACGCAGGATGGTGACGGTCACACGGCTTGGACGACAAAAGCACTATCGTGCGAACCCGGACGCACCAGTCTTCGATGAGCTGCGCGGCCTGGTTCTCAAGACCTCCGGCCTTGTCGACCAGATCCGCTCGGCGCTCGCGCCGAATGCCGGCGACATTCGTGCGGCGTTCGTCTTTGGGTCCGTGGCGCAGCGGAAGGATGCGGCATCCAGCGACGTTGACCTTATGGTAGTCAGCGACACCCTGGCGTACGCCGAGCTGTTCACGATCCTCGATCCCGTGACAAAGACGCTTGGGCGCACGGTGAATCCCACTCTCTACACACCTATGGAACTCGAGTCGCGCCGAGCGAAGCGCAGTGCCTTTCTCACGCGCGTGCTGGAGCAGCCGAAGCTCTGGGTAGTTGGCAGCGAGAATGACATCGCCGCTCGCTAGCCTCGCTGGCCCTGGCGGTCCGCTTCGCATGGAGCCGCCAGATGCATCCGAGTACGCTGGGCTGAAGCATTCCGCCCACGTTCGGCTCAGCGACGCGCGCAACCGCACTCTCTCGCTCGAGAGTCGTTTCGACCTGGCGTACGCTGCGCACGCGCTGTGCCTAGCAGCGCTCCGGCGCCTCGGCTATCGCTCTGACAAGCGGTACATCGTCTTCCAAGTACTCACACACTTGCCCAGGGCCCCGAGGTTTGGCGTGTGCTCGACAAGTGCCACCGGCTGAGGAACCGGGGAGAGTATGAGAGTGACATGGGCATCGACGAGCAGACTGTACGAGACCTTCTTGTGGCGTGCTCGGCGGTCGAGGCAGCACTCGATGCACTTGGCCCGCAGAGCTGACATGCATTCGACGGTCATGCTCCACGCGAGAACAGCCTACAGCGCGTGATACCACTCGAGACCGCCCGGTAGTGCGCCAGTCGCGAACTCCAGGTGCACGACGCGCCGGTGTCTCGGTTTGGCCGCGGGTGATGACGCATGCAGCGTGAGGGGATGGAACGCGAGGATGCCGCCCATCAAGCGTGCTCGCCCGTGACCGTTTCTGGACTCACTGACTGAGCGACTGTCCTGCCTCGCCGAGCACAACGTCGAGCGTCGCTGCGTCAGAGGAACCCGCCGCACCCATCAGCACTCGACCACCACCACCCTTGCCGCCTCCGAGCAACGACAACGCCTGATCGAAGCACGGCTTGAGATCGACGAGAACGCCCTGTGATCGCGCGACGATGAGCTGCGTGCGCACACCAGCGATGCCGAACAGCACTACGACGTCGGCTTCATCGGTCAACCGAAGCGCCAGCCCCTTCACTTCGTCGATCGGGCGGTCAATGAATGCGCGCCGCACCACATGCAGCGCGCCATGCACAGACGCGGAAGCGCGAAGCCGCACCGCTTCTTCGTCCAGGTCCCGTTCGCGATACACCGCGAGCGCGCGACGCGCTTCGCTCACCGCACCGGAGAGCCGCGACACCGCATCGACGATCTCCGCCGGCGCGCACGTCAGCGCTGCCGACAACGTGCGCACGGTCGCATGCTTGCGCGCATAGTCCGCACGCGCGCGATGGCCCGCGTGAAACTCGATGCGCGTGCCTCGCTTCATCCGCTCGACGCGCACGATCGCGAGCAACCCGACTTCACCGGACCGCGCGACGTGCGTTCCACCACAGGCGGAATAGTCGAAGTCGCCAATGGCCACGACTCGCAGCGCGCCGTCGACGTCCGGCACCTTCCTCAGCGCGATGCGCTCCAACTCCTCGGCTGATGGAAACCACGTATGCACCGCGACATTGGCGCTGATCACCTGATTGGCCATCTCACCCGCAGTGGCGATCGCGTCCTCGGTCAGTACAGACGCGTCCAGATCGATTGACACCGTCTCGTCGCCGAGACGGAATCCGATCGTCATCGCGTTCGCGACTCGAATGAACGCCTGCGACAGGATGTGCTGTCCCGTGTGGTGCTGCATGTGGTCGAAGCGGCGCACGCCATCGATGACACCGACGACCGGCCCCTCCGCTAGCGGCGCGTCGAGCGAGTGGACGATCGCGCCGTCCGACGCGCGGACGCTGACGTCGCGCACTCTCGCGATGCCCAGCGCCCCGGTGTCGTGCGGCTGGCCGCCTGAGGTCGGGTAGAAGTACGAGGTGTCGAGTACGGCGAACGGCGCACCACCGTCGTTCCCAACCTCGACGACATTGGCCTCGAACTGCCACGTGTACGAATTATCGTAGTAGCGCCGAATGGTCACGTTTCTCGTTCGTCCAGGTTCAACCGCGTTGCCCTTGCGACATAGAGCTGACCACCATACGCCGAGGGTCGCGTCGCGGTGATCTCGAGGGGCGTCAGGCCTGCCGCATGCGCGAGCGCCGGCAGCCGCGAGATTGGAATGGGATACGGCACCCACCGATTGGCGGCACGCCGGTCATACCTGATGAGCACGGCCGCCCCTCCAGGCTTGAGCGCGCCTGCCAGACGCGCAAGCACGACCTCCGCGTCGCGTACGAAATGCAGCGCGTTGGCAAGCAGGATTCCGTCGAGCATCGCAGGGCCGATGTCGTGAAGCTCGAGGGGCCGTGAGAAGTCCGCTCTGAGAGCGATGACAGTGGACTCGAGCGACTCGGTCCATCGCGTCAGCGCGTCAGCCACGTACTGGCGGTCGATGGCGTAGATGCGGCTGTCCGGACCCAGGAGCTCAGCGAGCGCTCGCGTAAACGTGCCCTCACCTGCGCCGAACTCAGCCCACATGCCACCGCGCGCGGTGACTGCGGTGGCGAGCAGCGATGCGGCGTCTTCCGCGTTCACGTGTGAGCGCCCCTAGTCGATCCCCACGCGCCCCTTTACCGCCGCAAGCAACTTGGGCGAGTCATAACCCACGCCGTCCTTGAACACCGTCGTCACCTCGCGGATCACCGTCGGCGCCGACGTCAGGTCGCCGCGCAACACCACCAGGTCCGCCACCTTGCCCGTCACCACGCTGCCAAGCCGGTCATCCACGCCAAGCACCTTGGCGCCGTTCAACGTCATGATCTGCACGGTTTGCGCCGGCGTGAACCCTGCCTCGACGAGCAGCTCGAAGTTCCGCTGGTCGCCAAAGCCGGCGAGCGCGCCGCCGTTGCCCGTCGGATCCACGCCCGCCGCTAAACGACCACCCGCATCCACGAACGCCTTCTCGAACGCCATCGCTTTCGTGAAGATCTCGCTCGTAAATGGACTGTTCTTCGCCGAGTCGATCTGGTGACGCACGTCGAGGTACGACTTGCGGAGGTCGGGCGCCATCATCGACCAGGTGCGCTCGTCGTTCGACAGGCGGCCCGGTACGAACGGCTCGAACACCGCGAGCGTCGACGTCATCGACACGTTGCGATCCACCATCTTCTTGATCACCGCGCGCGCCTCGGCGCCGCTGGGATTCGCCTGCGCCACGCCGACCAGGTAGTTCGCCGGGCAGGTGTCGGCCGGCTTGCCACTCGCGAAGTCGGACATCGTGAGCAAACCGTGCTCGAGGTTGTCGATGCCGAGGTCCACGGCTTCACTGAAGCTCACGGAGCACAGATGTCCAGTCGCCTTCATGCCGCGCTTGTGTGCCTCGTCGATTGCAGCGCCGAGGTCCGCGCGCGTGATGTCGGTGTAGGCCTTGATCCAGTGCATGCCCTCGGCGCCCCAGTACGCAACGAAGCGGCGGGCTGCCTCGGGTGACGTGACTTCAGCCATGCTGCCCGACGTCCCCTTGCCGCCGCCCGTGAGGTACGGCGCCGTGAGGTGGACGCGCGGTCCGGGCACGCGGCCTGAATCGATCATCGCCTTCGTGTTGATCTCGGCGTAGGGTGATCGCCCGCCAGTGGTGCGGATCGTCGTGACGCCCGAAGCGAGGTAGAGGCGCGGACCGGTGTACGACATCTGCACCGCGCGCCCGCCCGCGGCGGTATAGAAGAGATGGTCGTGCACGCCGACCAGGCCGGGGATCACGGTGTGTCCCGCGAGATCCATCACGCGCGCATGGGCCGGCACGGTCACGCGCGCCGCAGGTCCGACATCGACGATCTTGCCGTCGCGGATGATGATCGTCTGGTCGGGCTTCGGCGCAGCGCCGGTGCCATCGATGACTAGCACGTGCGTGAGCGCGACGACCGGCTCCGCGACGCTGACGAAGTTGCGCACGTTCGGAGCGAGCGAAGCAGCACGCTGCGCGCCGGCCACCACAGGAAGCGCGAGGATGGCAGCCATTGTCATTCTGAGCGCAGCCGTTGTCATCCTGAACGAAGTGAAGGATCTGCACCTTCTTGTCATCCTGAGCGCAGTCGAAGGGAAGGATCTGCACGTGCTGTTCATGGAACTCACTCCACTCTAAAGGCCATCATCATCTCCGCCGACAGATGCTCCGCGATGTGACAGTGCAGCATCCATCGCCCAGGATTCGTCATCTCCACCAACAGGTCGACGGTGGCTCCGGCGGGGATGAGCACCGTGTCCTTCCATACGGAATTCTCGCTTGCGACACCGTTCACCGCGAGGATCAGGAATCGCTGCCCGTGCAGGTGGACCGGGTGCTGCATTGCGTGAAAGCTCTGCCGCTCGTTCGCCAGCCGCAGCTTGATCGCGTCGCCTCGGCGGAACCGCCAGTCGACGTCCATGTTTTCCTTCCCCGTCGCAGGGTCGCGCAGCACCCACGTCACCTGCCGGCCGGTGGACGCCCAGTTCATCATCGGCATCGTGCCCGTCCACTCGACCGGCGCGAAGTAGATCGAGTCGAGCTCCATGAGACGCCGAGTGGCGAAGGGCAGCCCTTGCGTGCGCAGCGTGAGCACGAGTGAGCGGTCAGGCGCACGAGCGAGCCAGTCGCGCATCGTGCGCTTGTGACGCCCGACATCCGCGACCACCGCCGTATCGACGCGCGCCCGCGCAAAGCTCGTCGCGAAGCTCGGCGCCGCGCGCTCGCGTGCCACGTGCACCACACCCAGCGTGTCCGCTTCGGCGAAGAAGCGGCCGAACAGATGATCGAGGCCGCGCACGCGATTCACGAGTGCCACGTCTCCGGGTTCGTCGAAGCGCACGTGCGCCACATACCGCTCCGCGGGCGCGATGACGACGCTTTCGATCCATGCTTCACGCTCGAAGTTGCCGACGTCGGACCCAATCAACTTCATCCGCGCGCCCGCGCCGAACGAGAGGTTGAACGTCCGCGTGTTCGACACGTTCGTGAGCATGAGACGCACGACCTCACCGCGCTTCGCGTTGAGCGACCAGCGCGTCTCGCCATTCACCAAGAGGAGATTTCCGAAGCGCCCCATCAGCGCATGCGTCGGCGAGTCGGATCCGTAGGGAACGAGCCCCTCCGTCTCGTTCACGAGCAGGTCGTCGAGCATCAGGACCTCCTCGCGATGCGCCGGACTGTAGTAGTCCGCGCGCGGCGAGCGCACGACGATATTGCCGTAGAGGCCGAGGTCCTGTTGTACGTCCTCACGGACGTGAGGGTGGTACCAATAGATGCCGGCGTCCGGAAAGCGTAGCCTGTACGTGAAGCGTCCACCGGGAGGCACGGCGTCCTGCGTCAAGCCTGGAACGCCGTCGAAGCGATTGTCGAGCCGGACACCATGCCAGTGCACGGCCGTGGGCTGGTCGATCGCATTCGTGAGCTCGACGACGACTTCGGCGCCCTGCGCAACCTCGAGCAACGGTCCAGGATACTGGCCGTTGAAACCGTAGACCGTGTATGGCTTCCCCTTGAATGTTCGCGTCACCACCTGCGCAGCGAGGCGCAGCGTGTCGCCCGTGCGAAGACGAGCGAGCTCACGCGGCCGTGCACTCGGCGCCCCGCCCACAGGTGCACGCGGCAGGTATGCGCCGACGTCGGGACGAAGCGCCATCTCGGATGGAAGCATCTGCAATCCGGGCGTCATGGGCACAGTCGTCCAGCGCGCGTTGGTGTCCGCCTTGGCGCTGGTACCGTGCATGCGCGACATGTCGTGCGGCTCAGTCGTACGCGCGACGGACGTATCCACCATCGCACCATACACGAACTGTTGAATGTCAGGGGGTTGAAGTCGCGTGCTGGGTGATTGTCCGCGCAGCACCACGCGTCCACGCGGTTCCGCTCCGGTGGGCGACGCTTCGGCGGTAATGAGGATGACGAACTTCTCCTCGTCGATTGCCGGCAGGCGCGTCGCACCGTTTCGCACGACACCCAGCCGCTTCATCGGATGCATCGATGGCGGTGCGATCCACGCGACGTACGTCGTAAACCTGCCGAGCGTGACGGTCGCTGGCAGGTGCTCGAGGAACACGGTGGGGCTGTAGCGAAGGATGCCGGCTGGAGTTACGGACACCGTGAATGGCCCGCGTCCGAGTCCGAGCTCCACGCGTCCCGTTGCGCTGGGCGTCGCCGGCGCGGCAATCAGCTCGAGGCAATACAGGTCGCGACTCGGCGCAAGCGCCGCACGCACGGAATCGCACGGCCGCTCTTGCGCCGATGCAATCGATGCGCTGAACGTGAGTGCCACTCCGGAGATCGCTCGCGTAAGCATCTTCAGCAGGCGTGCAATCCGCGCCTTCCGGTCTGCGGTGAAAGAGGTGGTCAACGAGCCGTCTTTCAGGGAGGTAACCTTTCACCAGCATGCGCGCGAGGGTGACGCATGCAACGCTCAGCACCGAAGTCACGGTTGTCGCATGATCTTGATGAGCGACGCCAGTTCCTCGTTACCCAGGCCGGCCGCGTGAGCGCGCTGAAGAAGTCCCGCCCCCAACCGCGGGAATTCGGTGTTCAGGCCATTCGATTCCGAGAACGTTTCTATCCGCTTGGTCGCCTCAACCGAGATGCGCAGCGGGCTCTCCGTGATGGTGAAGTCGCCACTTTGAATCACCTTGCCTTCGTGCGCGAAGAACGCACCAAAACTCGGAGAAATGTCGGCCACGATCGCGCCGAACCGGCCGACATCCAACCCCTGCGATTCGGCGATCAGCGCGCCATGCAGGAAGCCCACGAATGCGCCGTAGACGTACGACAAGGTGGCCAGGTCCATCGTGGCTGCTGCCTCGATCTGGCGTCCAAGGAATACGTAGTTTCCTGCGAGATCGGCGAGCACATCACGGAATTTCTCGAGTGCCTCCTCGTCGCCGGAGATGAGGACCGGCGTGTCGGGCTGGCCCATCTGACTCGGCGCTGCCTGGATCGCGCCGTCCAGGTACGCGACGCCGTGCCGAGCAGCCCAGGCAGACGAGTCCTTCGCGTCGGCGGGGCTGCCGGTCGTCAACTGCACCAGCGTCTTGCCGGCCATCGCCTGCGACACTCCCGGGAGCTCGAGAATGCTGTTCACAGCCTGATAGTCGTACACGCACATGACGACGAGCGGGCTACTGGCTGCCGCCTCGGCTGCCGATCCCGCTACCCGCGCGCCGAGTGCGATCAGGGGAAGCGCTTTGTCGCTGGTGCGATTCCAGACAGTGACCCGTCGGCCCTTGGCGAGGAAGAGCTTCGTCAGCGTCTCGCCCATCGCGCCCAGCCCTAACACCGTAACGTCGGTCATGCGGTCCCTCGATATGAGATGAACCGCACCATACCCGGTTTGCTTTCTAAACAACAAGTACATACGACAATGTATGTACTTACCTTGAGGTTAGTGTAAATGACTGAGAACGACCCCCACTTTAACTGCGGGATTGGCCCCGCCTTCGAAGTGATCGGCGGAAAATGGAAGGCCGTCATTCTTTGGGAGCTGAGTGCTGGCACCAGGCGCTTCGGAGCGTTGCGCCGCCTCGTCCCGGGCATCAGCGAGAAGATGCTGATCCAGCAACTGCGCGAACTCGTGGCCGACGGGCTGGTGCTTCGGGTGGCGCAGAGCGCCATACCGCCACACGTCGACTACTCGCTCACGCCACTCGGCAGTTCCCTGAACGCAGCGCTGGGTCCCCTTGCCGACTGGGGCGCACGGTACGTGGAACGACTTACCGACACACCGGCGCCCGCGGGTTCCTAGACAGAGACAGCGCCTGAGCGATGGCCTGGGATTCAACTGATCAGTCGTTCCCTTCCCAGGGCCGACGATCTTCCTGTTCCTCGCGCTGGCGCGCTCGGTCGTAGCGCCGGTCCGCGGCTCGCTGAGCAGCGGTCGACTCGATGATCGAACGGATGTGACGCGAGCGCACGCGAACACGCGACCCCGATCGATCGTTGAAGATGATCCATCGCGGCACGAGCCACCGTGCGAGCTGCGCGTCGATCCGTGCGGCCATCTCGTTCGTGACGCTGATGTAACCGAACTCGCCAGCCACGACGAAGAAGTCGCCGCTCGACTCCTCGGGCGGCTCCTCCATGTACAGTGACAAGCGGTTCATGGTGATGATTGGTGAAGGTGAGTGAGTGAAATGGCCAGCGCTCGGTCGCCCGAGCGGAGGTCAATCCCCACTCAGGCGACGAAGTCGCTGATGACACTCGGCGTGGCGGAGTCGAAACCGACCACGTCGAGCATGCCGGCGTCGTTCGGGTCGGCAATCGTGAACCCGTTCGATGACATCGCGACGACGACGAGCTTCGCCGCGATGCCCATGCGCTCCCGGTATTCGCGGAGCGCCTGCGCCGGGTGAATCGCACCGGCCCACGTCTCGCTGTCCGTGTAGACGACGAACGTGTCGACCGCCCAGCGGTGCTTCAGCGCCTCCACGATCGGAAGTGCGCAGTCCGTTCCGCCGAACGGAATGTCGGTGATCGCGCGCACCACGTCATCCAGCCGCTGGCGCGGCGAAATGGCGAGTGGCGTGAGGCCTGTGTCGTACGCATTGCCAAGCGTACCCGACCACATCGACGGGTTGGTGCCCTTGGTGAAGGCAACGATGCGATGATTCGGCTCAACCGCTGCCGACACCAACGCCATTGCCGCCGACACCGTGCGGCACGACAGGTACGGCATCCCGTGCACGGGAGCACCCATCGAACCCGAGACGTCGAGCGCCAGCATGATGCGCTTGCCCGTCGGCTGGACGTTGCCGTATGCCAGGTAGAAGGCGCCATCGAGCGCGTCGATTACCTGCGGCACCGGAGTCCACGTCCCGTGTCCCTTCATGCCGCGTCCCTGCGCATACGTCGTCAGCGCTGCCAGTACGGCCAGCGGATGAACACGTGCGCGCTTGATCGCATCAGGGTCGCCCAGCTTGGCGACGACCGTGTGCATGGCTTGAGAGCCGGGCGACAACAGCCCGACCTTGCTCATGACGCCGAGGTTGCGAATCAGCGCCGTGAGCGGCATGGCGTCCAGGAGCGCCGCCCAGATCTCGGGCTGCGTGAGCAGCTCGGTCGGGATCATCTCGCGCGTGAACTTGTAGATGCGGATCACACGCGCCGCGTCGGCCGGCAACATGCCGCGAATCGCATGCACCGCCTCCAGTCGCCCACCGATGTCGGTGCGCACCGCGTTCGAGCCTTCCACCGCCTCCCAACCACGCGTCACGTAGCGGAAGAGGACGTCGTGCTCGTACGACGGCGCCTTCGGGTGCGCGAGCCGCAACGCGTCGCGATGCGCCCACCCGTCGCGCGACTGGTACTTGAGCACCTGGTGCGCGAGGTCGCCCGGAGACTTCCGCGTGTACCACCGCGCCACGGCCGAACGCACACCGCGTCCCCAGCCGCGAAACGCCTGCATGTACTGCAGCCAGTGGAAGAGGTGCGTGCCCGTGCGCGCAACGGTGTGCAGCGCAGCAAGGGCGGCCGCGCGCGTCGCATCATCGTTCGCGCTCGCCGCCATCGCGAGTACGAACAGCGCCGGATCATTCTTCGGTGCTCGGCCGCTCTCGCTGACCTCGACGACGCGCGCCACGACGCGTGCGCCGTCTTCCTCGAGGCACGCATTGACGGCGTGCGCATTCTCGCGCGTCAGCGCCCGCTCGCCGATGTAGTACGTTCCGCCCTCCGCACCGAGGACGAGGAAGCGATCGAGGCGGGTCCAGTGGTCCACCGGCCACGCGTAACCGCTCGCGGAGTTGGGCACCTGGGTGGAGTCCGGGATCGGCTCGTGCTGCGGCGTGATGTGACGCCGGAGGCGAGTCGAGACGTGCGTCGTGTAATCGAACATGGCTCGTCCTCCTGTGGGCGAGTGGTGAGATGCGCGGCTGAAGTGCCGCGAGTGGTACGAGCAGATGAGTGATGCACTCGGCCCCTGGGCTCCACGTTCCAGGGTTGGGCGGAGGATAACCGAGACGCGTCGACCCGCTCGCAAGTAGTGGTGCGTAAGACAGTGGTGCCCGGGCCGGCGGGAATTGCACCCGCATCTCGGCGTCGTGTGTCCGCACGGTCCGGCCCTCGTCGGGCAAAGGGAATTCGTGCGGCGATGCCGTGCTCTCAACGGCGCTGATTGAGCGACGGATCCCGGTGACGCGCGGCCAATGCCCAGACGCGCCGAACTACGGAGTGGAAAGAGCCGACAGGATTCGAACCTGCGACAGTGAAGTGTGATAACCCTCATGCCGTCGGCCCGGTGAACCGGGCAAGTGAATGGCGAGGTAGCTCCATGCTCTACCAGACTGAGCTACGACTCTTTCCGTTTGTGAATGCCGCCGGAGAGACTTGAACTCCCGACCCCCTGGTCCGTAGCCAGGTGCTCTGGTCCACTGAGCTACGGCGGCGTGATGTAGCGAATGCCAGAGGCAGGACTCGAACCTGCGAAGCCCATACGGGCGCCGGATTTACAGTCCAGCGAAATTGCCGCTATTCGACCCTGGCAGGTGACGGGCATGCTCGCTGGTCCTTTACCCTCGCAGCTTAGCCGCGCTCATAACGCGACGCGCATCCTGTCGTGGCTCCCGGCGATGCCGACAATCTCCTGTCCATGCGCCGAGTCGTGGCGAGGGCGCTGCCGCGCCTCCGGCACGAGGTGAGTGGAGCACCGCGTGCGCACCGGAGGGCGACGGAAACGTCGATCGCGTAAAGCGAGGCCAGCGGGAGTTGAACCCGCAACCGTCCGGTCGACAGCCGGAAGCTCTGACCAGTTGAGCTATAGCCTCAATGAGTTGTGGTGCGCCGACGGCGCGACGCCGCAGCGGATGCGCCGAGCAGTGGGAGTCGCGTGAGTCCTCTGCCCGATCATCATGCTGCGCCGGCCGACGGCGAACCACGGTACTGCGTCCTGCTTTGTTCCCAGACCATCGGTTGTCAAACAGCGGTGCTCATTCGGTTCATCGCCTGATGGAACGCAAAACGCCCCACCTGGCACATGGCGCAGGCGGGGCGAGTGTAACCGCTCCATTTCCGGTGGTGGGTCCGATACGCTATTGCGTTCGAACCTCACAGTCGGAATCTGCGCCCTTCCTGCTGATTGCTTCACGCGGCTGATACTCCAGCGCGCATTGGATCTGCTTCGTGTCCTGATGCGTTCGCTGCGCGACGTCGGCGCGCATGATGGCCGCCGGATACACGCTTCCCCCGAGCGCGCGCGTTGGCGCGCTCCAGCGCGTGGCAAACAGGCCGAAGCCGGTATGCCTGTCGCTGTTCAATGGTGAGGGGCAGTGGTGTTGCATCAGGTCAGGATGTGTGTGAGATGTGTTGGTGTGCTGAAACGACAAATCGCGTCTCCGATGATCGCCCGACGCACTGTGCGTAAGGGTTGGGCCGGCGCAGTACGCAGTAGCGTGTGCATCGACTCGTGAACATCGGGACGCGACTCCCAGTTCAGCCATTGTAAAATGAACGGCGTCGAGTGTCAACCCTTCCTTCGATATCCGCGCGCGCATTCGAACGGCGTCGAGATCTCTGCACGGGCAAGTGGCGGGGCGATTCTTCAACTACCACAAGAGGCCGATCGGGAGCCGACAACTGCCGCTCGGCTCCGCGCGCATTCAGATATCTCGAGCTGACACGTCGGCGTCCTCTCTTTTGGCTCTCGAGACACCCATGGCGGCGTCAAGTGGTGTACCAAGTGCAGTCGGCAGCAAAGCCCAGACGGCAACCGCAACAAGCCCGGACGACGAACGCTGAAGGCGCTGACACTGCGCACGCAGACGACGCTGTACCTGCGTTTTGCGTCGCGCGTTCGTAAGCGCGCACTCCGCGCCCCAGGCAGTTGCAGCGCCTTCAGCGTGCGTCGTGTCAGCGCCTTCAGCGTTCGTGGTCTGGGTTCCCTGCAATGTCAGCGCTCGCCGCCTGGCCTTTGCTGCCGGCCCGGATTCGCCGGAATTCCGCCCAAGCGAAGTTGCGCCCGCAGTGTCGGCGGTTGTCCGCATCCAGTTCTGCGCCCTGTGGCAGTTCGAGAACCTGTCACCACCTCCACTCGCGCGAGTCCTGACGCCTGCGCGAACAAGGGCGCGCTCACGCCGATTCCAGCGCCATTGCGAATGCCACTCGACCGGCGTAGCATCGCGACGATTCACTCACCTCGACACGTGGCGCCGCGCGCCTCAGGAGAACTCGCATGCGGATTGCGGTCAAGTTGCTCGGCGTCCTGGTGATGATCAGCGGCGTCGTGTGGATCCTCCAGGGAATCAACGTGCTGCCCGGAAGCTTCATGACCGGCCAGACGCGATGGGCCGTGTACGGCGTGATCGCCGTCGTCGTCGGGGGTGTAATCGTCGCCGCCAGCAACCGATTGGGCGCGAAATGATGCCGCGCGTCTCACTCGAGCACGGATGACGTAGAGGCCGCAAACCACCACACACGGCAACGCTCGTGAGTCGCGGCGAGTCCAACGCTGCGTGATCTCACTCCGGCTGGGACGACTCCACGTTTCACGTGGCCGAGATGGCCGCGGCGGCCCATGGCCGGCGATCGTTGCGGTAGTGCTCACCGGTCTCTCGTTCGCCGCAGTGCTGCGCTCCATGCCATCGCCTCGCACATGGCTGGCCGCCGACGCTTCGCGCGCTCGAACCCGCGTGCCCGAGCGCGTCGTGCTGGTCACGCTCCGCGCCGCGCCGCCAATCGTCCAGGCACCACGTACGGCGTCCGCATTCCCAGCCACTCGCTCAACGAATACCGCGCCGAACTCCAAGGCGCGCACGCCACCGCTCGACACCGGTTCGACGCTGCTGACGTCACCCGCGTTAACACCATCGGCAACCACACCAGCGGTGTCGACGTCGCGTGCCGCGTCGGGCGCGTCGTCACGACTCGTGCCCCCGCGCACGCGCGGCGCCGCATGGTACGCGCCTCCCACGCCACGCGACCCGTTCAACCCTCCCCCGCCACCGACCGCCGCTGAGCGAGACTCGATAGCGCGGGACATGGCGGAACGATTCGCCGAACTCGCAGCGCGGCGCGTTCCGACCGAAGCCGAACGCGATGCTGCTGCCAAGGAGGCGATGCTCAAGATGCGTCTCAGTGGCCGCACGTTACTCGTGCCGCCCGATAACACCGGCGGTCTCATCAGGTCCGGATTCCCCGTGCCGCTGCCTGGCTCCGGACGCTACAAGGCCGCGCGCGCACGCGACAACCGAGCCATGGACGAGAATCGCGCCCGCCTCGAGCGTCTCCGCGTGCGCGCCGACTCGCTCAGGCGAGCGAGGGCAGATTCACTCCTGCAGTGACTTCGTACGCCCTCGAGTCTCGCACTCACGTCCAGGAACTCCCCGCCTGAAAGCGAACGCATGACGGACTCGGCACGTCGAGTCGATGCGACGTGGGCGCGAGACGTCCGCTCTCCTCATCTCGCGCGAAGACCACCACGGATCCTGAGCGTTGATTCGCGGCGAGCAGCCAACGCCCCGTGGGATCGAGACTGAAGTTACGCGGCCAGTCACCGCCCGTGGACATCACTTGCAACTGCGTCAGCACACCGGTTGTCGAATTGATGGAGAAGACCGCCACGCTATTGTGCCCGCGATTCGAGACGTACAGGTGACGGCCGCTCGGCGACACGTGAATGTCCGCGGGGAAGTTCGCGCCCCGGAACGAAGCCGGCAGTGTGGAGATCGTCTGCCTGATGAACAGCGCGCCCGATGCTTCAGCGCAGCGCCACGCCGTGACGGTGGAGTTCAGCTCACCGGCGACGAACACGAGTGGTAACGTCGGATGAAACACCAGATGCCGAGGACCGGTACCCGGCGGCATCACGGCGTCGCTCTGCTCCACGTGTGCGAGCGCACCCGTCTCGTCGTTGAACGTGTACACGAGCACGCGGTCGACACCAAGGTCCGCCGCAAGGACGAACTTGTTCGATGGATGCGGAATGATGCAGTGCGCGTGCGCGCGCTCCTGGCGCGCCGTCACGGGTCCCGTTCCGACGTGCTGCAGCACCTGCGCCGCACGAGTCAGCGCGTTGGCGTCGTCGAGCGGCATCATCGCGACGGTACCGCCCGTATAGTTGGCGACGAATACGGCGCGACCCTTCCGGTCCGTACTCACATAGCACGGCGCAGCGCCCTCGGACGGTTGCTCGTTCACCAACGTGAGCGTGCCAGTGGCGGCGTCGATCGCATATGCGCGCACCGAGCCCGTCGCAGCGTCGCCGCTCTTTGCGACTTCGTTCACCGCGTAGAGCACGCGGCCCTCAGGGTGAATCGTGAGGAACGACGGATTCGGCCCAGCGTCCACCGCGCCTGCGTGCCGCAGCGCACCGGTGGTCGAGTCCATCCGAACGAGGTAGATGCCGTCGCGGCGGCCGCCCTCGGTGTACGTGCCCACGTACAGCAGCGTTTCTGCTGGCGTGGACGACGATTCGCCGAGTATACCCGTGCCGCGCCACAGTCCGACGGCGCCGAGGGTCGTTGCAGTGACGAAGTCTCGCCGAGTGAGCGAATGCTGGTCCATCACGGTTGCCTCTCGCTTGATCGAGTGGAGAATTGGAGGATGCCGCGCGCGTGACATCGCCGCCACGGCATCGTTGCGCTGCCTGCTCTCACTGGCGCATTCGGCCTTCGCGGGCCACGCGCCAGCGCTGGCCCTCCTTCACGACCTGGTAGACCTTTTCGAAGCGCAACGCCTCCGGCTTCTGGCCTGTCGCCGCGCCGAACTTCTCCGCCGAGAGGTTGAGCTCGAGCGTGTCGCGAGAGATGGCGAAGACCTCGGACGTCCGGATGATGTAGCCTGCTTCCGGGCCCGCGCACCGCGGGGTATCGCGCGGCGAGCTGCGGATGGGGTCGCACGTTCCGATCACGAGCCCTCGCGCGCGCAGGGAGCGCACGACGTCGCTCGCCATGGGATTTCCGCCGCTGTCGCCAGCGGATCGCGGCAGGCGGCGCGGGTGCATGCGCAGCGTGAGCGCCGGCTCCACGTCGAACGCGGTGCGGATGGCCGCTTCGACAATCTGCGACTCGGCATCCGACGAGACCTTCGCGACGGACACGCCATGTCCGCGCGCATAGGAGTCTTCGGGCGTACGCGTGTCGCAGCCCACGAGCAGTGCGATGGCGGCGACGAATCGCATCGATGCGGCGGGGCTCATCGGCGCCTCCATGACGAATGCGTATGCTCGATTCCGAAAACCAGTTAGGCTTGGAAGCTAACCGCTTCCACCGCCTTTCAGGGGACCCAAGGATGCAGGACCTCACGACCGGCTCGATCACGAGGCACTTGCTGAAGACGATGAGCTTCATGCTGCTCATGATGGTCTTTCAGACGCTCTACGTGCTCATCGACCTCT
>JANOIJ010000342.1:0-5197 GCA_031407575.1 Gemmatimonadaceae bacterium
CACGCCGGGCACCTTGCGCACGTGCTCTTCCGGATCGTTGCCGTTGCGATACTCGGCGATGGTGAACTCCGTCGACAGCCCGGACACGTCCGAGAATCCGCCGAGCGGCTCGTCGGGGGCGCGGCCGCCGTTGAGCGTCACCAAGAAGTTGAAGGCGCTATAGGGAGAAGTGCGGTCCATGGTCGGTCCTCAGTGGTGAGCGCTGTATCACGCGCGGGCGTCGGCGGTCTTCTGTCCGATCCGGAAGATCACGAACTCTGCGGGCTTGATCGCGGCGACGCCCACCAGGCAGATGAGCTGTCCGTTGTCGATGTTGTACTGGTTCATCGTCGTGCGGTCGCAGCGGACGAAGAACGCTTGCTTCGGGCTCTCGCCGAGGAGGGCGCCAGAGACCCACTCGTTGAAGAGGAAGCTCGTGATGGTCTCCCGAATGTTCGCCCACAGCCGCTCGCCGTTGGGCTCGAACACGGCCCACTGCGTGCCGACGTCGATGGAGCGCTCGAGATAGTTGAAGTAGCGGCGGATGTTCACGTACTTCCATTCGGGATCCGAGCTCGCCGTGCGCGCGCCCCACACGCGATAGCCGCGCCCCGGGAAGTAGCGCAGGCAGTTGACGCCGAGCGGATTGAGCAAGCCCTGCTGCGCGAAGTTGACGTCGTTCTGGAAGCGCAGCGCGCCGCGTACGACTTCATTGGCCGGCGCCTTGAACACGCCGCGCTCGATGTCGTTGCGCGCGTAGATGCCGCACACGTAGCCGGACGGCGGCAGCGGGATCTCGCGCGGAATGCTGTCGTCGCCCGCACGCGCGAGCGGATTGGCCGCGATGACCCACGGGTAGTAGAGTGCCGCGTACTTGGAGTCGATGGCCGCCTTGAAGTTGCGCGCCTCGCCCACGGTGAGGGCGGGCGGCGTGTCGAGCACCGCGATGCGATATGATCGACGCTGTTCCGCATGCGTTACCACCGCGCCGCTGATCGCCTGCGCTTCCGTGCGCGCCGAATGGCCCGGCGCGGCGACGATCGAGATGTCGTCGAGCTGCTCCAGCGCCGCGAGCGCATTGCCGTACGCCGCGGTGCCTGGCTCCAGGCCGTCGTTGCCGCCCGTCACGGTGATCGTGCGATTCTCGCCCGTGCTGAACAGGCTCGTCCGCAGGTCGAATGCATCCACCGACGCCGCGCCCCACCTGATCGCATACGTCCCTTCCAGCGCCTCCGCGCGGCTCCTCGGCCGCTCGGCGAGCACGTGCCCGATCCATCGCGGGTGCAATGAACTGAAGCCGAGCCCGTCGTAGCCGATCTGGTTGCCGGCACGATCGAGCGCTGTCACCGAGATCGAGAGCAGGTCGCCCACGACGCCGTTCGCACCAATCGTCACCGCCGCGAGGTCGAGCGGCGTGCCGTCCGTGTCGAGCCACGTGCCGGTCTGCTTGACATAGTACGCCGGCGCGCCGACACCAGAACCCGTCACCGACGCGCCAGGCGTAAGGCCGAGCGCGATGGCCACGGCGTCGTTTGCGTCGTTCGCATCGTCGGCCACCGCGAGCGTCACCGCGGCGCCCTCGTCGAACGTGGCGAGCACGAAGCGGTTCACCGACGGATCGTACGCCGCGCGCACTTCGTCTGATTGTGCGGCGAGTAGCGCATTGATCTCGTCGGCGGTGACGCGCAGCAGGTCGCCGACGTTGTTGTTCACGGCGTCGTCCGTGCCGCGCGCGGCTACTGTCGTCGCGGGCGCCACCGGCGTGAAGCCGAGTGCTGGATTGCCGGTGACCACCACCTCCGCGGCGAGTCCCTGCCGGTCGCTGGCGATCGCGAGCTGGTTGGTGCCCGTGAGGCGCACGCGTCCGCCGAGCAGCGATCCATTGATCTCGTCGATCAGTTGCTGGAGCGTGCGTTGCCCGACGGTGAGCGCGATGCGCTGCGGCACACCATCCACGGTGATGGCGAGCGTGCTATTGGGTCCCTGCACGTCAACGGGAGCCACGAGGGCGGACCCGAGCACTTCTGCGCGCCGTCCGCGGACGGTGATCGTCACGGTCTGCAGCGCTTCGCCCGCCGGCGTCACGCTCAACGTCATCGTACCGCCGTTCGGCAGCGCGACGAGCGGCGATGTACCGCCGAGGATGCGCGCTGTCGCGGCGCCCGCGGAGCCACCGACGCGCAGCATGGTTCCCTCCTGCGCGTTGTTCAGCGAGAGCACGGTGGCTGGCGCTTCCTCCTGGCGCAGCACGAGCTGGCCTTCGCCCGCCTGACCCGGCGAGCGCGCGATGAACAACGTCTCATCCGCATCCACCGCGAGATCCACGAGCGGACGCGAGCGCGCATGCCCGTCGCTGCCGTTGCGCTGGAACGCGCGCGACACGTACAGGCGCGCGCCACCATTGTCGAAGTAGGCACGGACCGAGTGTGCAATGTAGTTCGTCCGGTCCGCGCCGATGCGCAGCTCGTCGAGCCCGCCGTACACGCGCTCGAAGTCCGCGAAGCTCGTGAGCATCTCGGGAATCGCGTTGACGTCCGGATTGAGGGGGTCGAAGATCGGTCCGCGACTCGTTGGTCCCACGAAGGCGGTGGTGCTCGTGCTCACCCCCTCGATGGACTTCGAGCGAAAGCTGGTCTCCTCGACGTAGACACCAGGCGCTAGATACTCGGGCATGGCACGATCTCCTTGATTCTTCGGCGAATGGTTTTCGGAGCTGCGTCAGTTTCGCGTTCTCGTTCGACGGCCTTACACGATCGTTTGCACCACTCTCCCCGATGCGAGCTCGATCAGCGGGCTCGTTTTCACGAGCAGCGCGGCGCGGCGCTGCTCCATGTCGTCGGGATCGGGGGCTCCCGTTGCAGCGGCGTCGGCAATCACCTGGATCACGACGTCGACGGTGGTTTCCAGCACGGGGCCAGGTCCGACGCCGAAGGACGTGATGGGAATCCCCGCGACACCAACGAGCGCCTCACCGCGCGCGTCGGACATCCCGCTGCCGATCAACACGCCGTCGCTCACGCGCACCACGCGCAGGAGGGCATTCGCGAGGCGCTCGTTGCCCGTGTCGCCAGGCGCGGCCGCGGGCCTGACGGTCGCGCGCACGACCGCCCATCCGGGCCACGTCGATCCGTTCGGCGCGGGATACATCCGTACGGGCATCGGTGTGAACAGCGATGCGGGATCACTGGCGTTGAGCGGGTCGGCATCGCGCGGCAACACCACCGTCGTCTGGCGAGCGAGATAACGATCCGCAGGATCGTGCACAGTGAGCGTGATCTGCTCGGACCCCAGCGCGATGGCGCCAGGAATGGGCGGAGCTGGCGGGATGGACGGGACGGACGGCACGTCGAACACGTCGCTGTGCGTCTCGAGTCCGTCTGCCGCGAGAATAACGTGATCGCCGGCCCGGTTGCGCAGGAACGACGCCGTGTCGGACGACACGTGCAGCACGCCGTCCAGTCGCTGGAGCGTCACCGCATCCACGAAGCGGATGCCGCCGAGCACGCGGCGTTCGATGCTCTCGGTGGTCATGCGCCGAGCCCTGGCACGCGGTCGGTGATGTCGATGCGCCGCGCGACCACGGGATGTCCGGGAGGTACGTCGCTGCCGGAGATGCGCAGGATGCGCGCGGTGTAGCTCACGCTCAGCCGGTACGGCGTGGTGAAGGCATCCCAGATGCGCATGACGTCTTCTGTCGGGAGCTCGGACGGCACGAGCTCGATGAACTCGTTGGGCAACCATTCTGCGTCCGGCGAGAGCGATGAGCTGTCGAGCAACGGCTGCAGGTGCAGCTCGCGCATCGTCCACGCGAGCAGGACGTGCTCGGCCAGCGCCTCAGCGGCCCAGACGGAGAGCAGGTAGTGGAGGTCGAGCGAGAGCGGATTCGCGTCGTTGGGACGCTCCGGTCCGCGGCGCATCGAGCGCATGTGCTCGTTCACCGAGACGCGGTAGAGGAACAGCGTCACCGCCGGTGCCACGACTTCCTCGTTGGCGATGTTCGCGCTGGACACGAGCGAGAACGTGCAGTCGAACTGGTCGCGCAGCGATTGCGGATACGTGTTGGTGAGTCGCGTAACGAGCGACTGCCCCACCGAGTGGATGCCGAGGATGTTGCTCACGACTGGTGCACCTGTAGCGACGTCGCGGACGAGGCCGCGCGGATCGTATCGATCAGTGTGCGGGGTGACACCTCGCCGATGCGAACCTGGTGCGGTCGGAGCTCATAGAGCCATGCGTGCAGGCCGTCCGCCTCCACGGCGATCACTTTCGTGCCGCGACGCTCGTAGACGAGATCCTGCACGTCCACCGGCACGTCACTCGTCTCGACGCCAAGGATGACGACGTGCGCATCGTGCCGTCGCACGGAGGACCGCAGGCTTGCGTCCTTCTCCTGCTCGCCCACGATCTGCATGTCCTCTTCCTTCTTCAGCAATGCGGACACGATGTCGCGCAACAGGGGTGGCATGCCGCCCAGCAGAATGCGGATGTGCTGCACAGACGTCCTCCATGCCGGCGTGAACGCGGAGCGCATATGGTGCGAACGCCGGCTCGCGTGCGAAATGGATCGACGGATTCAATTGAGATGCATGGCGGATCTGGATCTCGTTGTTCGGCAGGTGTGGCCCTAGGATTCAGGAGCGTTCGAGAAGTGCGTTGATCGTCGAGGCCGCAGATCTGAGGGATTGAAGGGATCGACACCGATTCTCCCACGCGAGGTCGCCCGCTACTATGAAGTCACCCTGCCTTCCCGCCCTCCGGAGTTCCTCGTCATGAAGCGATGTCTCCTCGTCGCCGGCACGTTCCTCGTCGCCCTTTGCCCACTTGGCGCGCAGCAGTCGGCCGAAGCCGCCAAGGCGTTGCTGGCGCCGATGCCGAAGATTCCGGCAGCCGCGCCGAGAGATTCGGTTCCGATGGGATCGGCGGAAGAATTCGCAGAGTGAAGCTCGATTTTCCGATTGCCGCGGGACCGTTCGCTCCCACTTGGCGTTCGATTGAGAAGAACTATCCGGGGTCGCCGAAATGGTTGCGTGATGCGAAGTTCGGAATCTGGGTCCACTTCGGGCCACAGTCGGCTGGTGAAAGCGGCGACTGGTACGCACGCAATCTCTACAAGCCGGGCCACATTGCGTATCAGAACCACCTGAAGAGGTACGGACACCCGTCGGAGGTCGGCTACAAGGAAATCTTGCGCGACTGGAATCCCACGAGGCTCGATCCG
>JANOIJ010000388.1:0-7252 GCA_031407575.1 Gemmatimonadaceae bacterium
GATGGCGGCACCGAGAGGCACTGAGGTCTAGCATGTCAACAGACCCGGATCGCATACGGTCACATAGAACGAACTATCGTGGTACACCCCAATGGAATCAGTGATCCGCAGATGGAGATACCCACTGCCACTGGGCACCACGCTTACCAGAGAAGACGTCCCGCTAAGCACGCCTGACCATGAATATGTGTACGGGGCGTAACCCGTATGCGGCGCACTGACTCCCGCGCTCCATTCTCCAGCAACTCGAGTGCGATGAACCGGCTCTCGAGTCCTCATCGGATCGATCCGTTTTGATCCGTTCAATCCGCGGCCGCTCCGAGCAACGCTGTTGCTTCCGCGATCGAGGACCGGAAACGACGAACGCCCAGATCATTGATTGATCTGGGCGCTCGCGCATGAATAGGAACCGGAGCCTCTACGACGTCATTCTCCACTTACCGGACATTCCCTCGCCTCGCAGCCGATTATTCCCCCTTCCGGCGTTCCATCGGGTACTCACGCTTGCCTGCTTTCGTCGATTTCGCAGATCTGAACTCGTTCGTTGTACCGATCGAGTGTCCCGCGTTATGCGCCTACTCACAGGAGGCTTTCCCGCGATGGTGCCCTCCAGTTCTCTCTTCGGAAGGAGACTCGGTTAAGCCCGTCGAGCGCCAAATGGACGGATGACTCCGGTTCCCATCTTCCCTGCCCAATCCGAGATCGGCGTCACGATTGGAGCGTGCTGGTACTCGGCATCGCTGTTGAGGCGGTCGTCTCTTTGTTGCCCAGGTTTTACGCCCTTCGAGGACTTCCCTCGTTCCGATGACGCGGTACGGGCCGTCGGCTTCCATGCCGCCCCAGGTCGCCAAGACTCGCTCACGACCCTCTTGAAGTCTCCGCCTTTTCCTCACTCCAATCGTGGACGCCTGACCTCGACGTGCTTGACGTCACGCCGACAACATTGTCCGTCCTGTGTCATCCGTCAAGAGCCATCGCAACCGCTGTGACCGCTATCGCCGGCGTCCTGGAAACAGCTTCGCCTCGAGTTCCGCGATTCTCGCTTCCTGCGGGCTTGCCGCCGCAGGGAGCAATTCAACCGCGTCGTCCGGTGGTCGGCGCTGAAATGTCGCGGAGAGCAGTAGCTCGTACTCGTCGATGTCGCCCTCGGTCGCCTCAGCGCTGGCGTCGAGGATGGCTTTGCGGACCTCGCGATGTAGTGGCTCCATGAGTGATTCCTCAGCGAGTGAGCTTCGCCATTATTCGATCGATCAGGAACGAGCGCGTGATCCTGTCATTCGCGCACGCGTTCGGCGTCGCAGTGCTCCAGTAATCGTCCATCAAGCTCGGGCGAGTCGGGTCGTGCAGCTCGCAGTGATAGGATTTCCAACTGGAAGGATATCCCAGCGAATCGCGAGCCAAGTCTGTGTTGAACGAAACCCCCTCATAGTCTCCGAAGTGAGCTGGTCTCGGGGTTCTGACTTTGCAGTTCACCGCCGCTGCGCTGTCAACGTAGAGGTCGGTAATCTGCCCATTCGTGTAGCTTCCCATGGCGTGCTGAAACTCATGCAGCGCCGTCAGCGATCGTGCCGACACGTGGAGCGCTATGGTACCGGGCGTGGTCGAGTATCGGCAATGGAATCCGCCTGGTGCACCGTTCAGGGTGAACGGCACGGCGCCGGTACCGGCAGCGTCGTCCGCCGGCCACGCACTGGCGCGCGTGTGTGTCGTGTTGGCGGTCACGGCGTAGATGACGTCGGGAAGATCGGGCTGCGTTGGAAGATATGATTTCGCGAACGCGCTGAGCACTGCGCGTCTCGCCACGATGCCGTCCCGCCTGTACAGGCCGATGAGTGCATTGGCCCCAGTCACTGGCAAACTCGGATCGAAGATCGCGACGATCCTCACCTGCGGCGCGATATGCGGGACGCCGAGTGCCACCTCGACCTGGCCAGGCAACCGGCCAAACAGCACGTCGTGGATGTAGCCAACTGCGCCCATGAATGCTGGCCGATTACCGAGTATTGGATCAGCGACGAAGTGACCAGATCGCCACGGACTCTCCACCGCGGGGTTCGCGACGATGCAAATCGTAAACGGGGCTTTCGTCCCTGTGTTGCCGTGTGCAACGACGTCGACGACATCTGGCATGATCGAGTTATCCGGGTAGGCGGAATTTCGTGACGAGGTCGCTGTTCGTCAGAAGACCCAACGAGAAACCGAGAATCATCGCACCGTACCAACTCCCAGCGTTGTCCGGAAGATGCGCATCCTTCAGAAGCAGCAGCATCAACAGGACCCCCATCACGCACGTGACCGTGAAATCGGTGAAGTAGTAATGGCGCGTTACGAATCGCGTGATGGGGCCTGTCGTCGGATCGTTCGTCTCAGGCGGCGCAGGGAGCGGCGCGGGCACGGCTCCAAGCACCTTGATCACCAGCCGAATCAGATATCCGATGAGGATGCCGACGAGGCCGAGCCACAGATAGCTTGCCAGCGCGATCTGCGGGACCACGGCAATCGGAATGGGCTCGTGCGCGAGAGCAAGAGGCGGCCTGCCGGCCGAGTCTGCAGCATAGACATCGGCAAGCACGCGATACGTCGCACGACGTAGCTTTCCAACATCCGGCGTGACGATGATCGCCCGGCTGGTTCTACCGGCAAAGGCGTGCAACGGGAGCAGCAAGTGCGTCCCACCAGTGCTCGGCTTTGTCCCAGCGGCTGCGCTATCCGGCAGCGCCTGGAGCTTGAGGCCTTCAGGCGCCGCGAGCAACAGCCTGGCTCCCGTTAGTGGTTGACTCGACTCGACCGTTATCACCAACTCGACAGGACTGCGGTAGACCGGCCCGTCCGGACTGAGGCTGGTCGTGATCCGCACGACTGGAGCTTGCGCCATCGCGGACCCCGCGCACACCAGCATCGCGCCGCCGTACGCAAGAACACGCCGTGGCCAGCTACCCCACGTGTATTGCTTCAGCATTCTCCCCATCCTTGGGATTCATTGGCCGTCAGCCACAGCATTGGATGGGCACGCCGATTCGAATTCCCTCTTCGGCCGCTACGGCGATGAGCTGCAAGGTGCGGAAATATCCACAGGGTGTCTGGGAGCCAAGGCGCGAGCCGTGACGCCGTGGCTCGCTCGACCGTGGCGGCTTTGCGCAGTGGCGCCAGTTCCTTCGACCTGGGTTACTGCGGCGCGAGATACGACTTGCTGGCGACACCCCACCGAACGTTCGCGATCATCACCGTCTTATCCGGCTTGAGCAGCTCCGTCGCGCGCTTGCCCAACCCCGTCGAGATCCACACACCCTGCGACGCAAGGAACTCCACGCCAGCCGACCACGACGATGCCGTGCCGCTCGCGCCGCGCGGTTGCCCAGAACGACGCTCACCGACGAGCTCGTAAAAACCGTTGAAGCGCGCGCTCCCCGCATTCAGCCGGCCGCCGTACGACAACGTCGAGTATGCAGCCGTGCTGTCGATCCGCTGACGGCGCCAATAGTCCAAGTGCCCGATGGCCTGCACTGCTCGGCCGAATGGAAGGTCACCCGTGACGACGGACAGTGGCATGCTCCCCGACAGCCACACGCGGTTACCGAGCAACTGCCGGTTGTTGATCACCGACTGCGAGAGACGCATGCTCCCCGCATAACCGACGACCAGCCGGCGCACGTTCCAGAACGTATCCGCCGCTTCCTTGCCAATGGCCGATGCCGCCTTGTCGAGACAGGCCAGCGCCTGCGTGTCCGCAGCTTTCTTCGCAGCGACGAATGCCGGCGACGGTGCTTCGCCGGGCCTGGGAACATCGATCGGCGGCCTGCTCGGCAGGCACTCACGCAACGCGCCCGCGAGTCGATCGGTGTATTCGGGCTTGGCGAGCGCGTCGCCTTCGTCGAAGATCGGCGCGCGCACGCCCCACCCTAGATCAGTCGACGACGTGTCGCCCGACGTCTGCGTGGTCGCGAGCGAGAGCGCGAGGTTGGACCAGAACCGCGCACGCACATCCGACTGGTATTGCCGTAGCGACACGCGGAACGGCGCGAGCAATCCGAGCGTGCCCTCCATCGCGAAGCCCTGCTTGACGCGCCCCACCTGGTCGATGGCATTCAGGAGGCCGCTCGTGAAATCCTTCTGCGTCACGGGGCGCGTCACCGTCGTGGACGCGACGCCAAGGATGGTCGTCGCCGGTATTTCGGGAACGGCGTAATACGACGTGAGTTGGTTGCCCGCAGCGGCCGTGGCGCTCGTGTCCTTCGGCGGCTGCGCGACGAGCGGTGCGGACATGGCCACGAGCAACAGCGCGGCACGGCTCCACGCCCTCACGTGAAATTCGCCCACTCGGAGTTCGTCGCGACGCCCTCGGCGTTGGTCGAACCCGTCACCGCGACGACGCTGCTGGCCAGCAAGGCGCCGTTCTGCCGGAAGGTGAGCGTCGCCGAATACGCGGCCGGCATCGGCTGGCCCTGCGCCGTACCGACGTTCACCACGTAAAACAGCTGCGCATTGGCAACGACCGCGTGCTGGAAGTGGTTCGTCGAACCCGTCGCCGTTCCGCCCGTGCCAATCTCCACCCAATCGGTGCCCGGCTCGCGCCACCAGAGCCGATAGGCGTATGCGTGCGTGTCGAGCGGCGTGAAGTCGATGTCGATCAGCACAGCAGGATCGACGGGGCCGATGGGCGTTGGCATGGATGGATGGGCCGGGCGTGAGAGCTGTCATCCTGAGCGCAGGGCTGTCATCCTGAGCGCAGCGAAGGATCTGCACGTGCAGGTCCTTCGCCGTTGCTCAGGGAATTCTACTTGATGCTCGCGTCCACCCGATAGTTGTCGCCCATCAGGTTCTCCGCGAAATACTCCATCAGCAACCGCGTGAAGTACGGCTGCATGTCGCCGTACCCGTGCGGCTTGCCCGGCAGCACCATGTAGTCGAACCGCTTGTTCGCCTTGATCAGCGCATTCACCAGCCGCACCGTGTTGCCCGGGTGCACGTTGTTGTCCATGTCACCCGTGGTGAGCAGCAGCCGGCCTTTCAGGTTTGGCGCGAGCTCGATGTTCGTCAGCACGCGAATCTCGAACGTGCTGTCCGCCTTCACCACCGTGTCGCTCGGCGCCGCACCACCGCCCGGTGCTCCATTCGCAATCACGCGACCCGCCGCTCGGACGCGCGCTGACGTGTCTCGCTTGGCCGGCACCAGCTTCAAGCCGTGGTTCGACTCGCTCCAGTTGGCATTGTAGATGTTGTTGTCATGGTTGCCCGAGCTCGACACGCCCACCTTGAAGAAGTCGTTGTACGGCGGCTGCATGAGCGCAGCGGCCGTGAGGAACCCGCCGCCCGAGTGACCGTAAATGCCCACCTTGTCGATGTCGATGAACGCGTGGCGCGCTGCGAGCTGCTCGATCCCTGACTTCTTGTCGGCCAACGCATAGTCGCGAAGGTTGAAGTAGCCATACCGGTGATACGCGAGTGACCTGAGCGGCGAGCCGCCGCGGTTGCCGATCTGGATCACGATAAAGCCGAGCTGCGCCAGCTGCTGCGGCACGCCGCCGGCGGAGAACGTGTTGTTCACCGATTCCGTCTGCGGGCCCGGATAGACGTGCGCGATGATCGGGTACTTCCGCGTCGAATCGAAGTCGAACGGCTTCCACATGTTGCCGTAGATGTCGGTCACGCCGTCCGCGGCCTTGACCTGGAACGGCTCGGGCGGCTTCCAACCCATCTCCTTCAATCGCGAGACGTCCATCTTCTCGAGCTGCATCACGATCTTGCCAGACGCATCGCGCACGACACTCTCGGTGGGATAGTCCACGCGCGAGTAGCTGTCCACCATATAGCGCTTGGTGGGCGAGAACGTCGCGACGTGGTTGTACGTGCCGGGATCCACCAGCGTAAAGCCGGATCCGTCCGCGTTCACGCGATACGTGTGGCGCAGATACGGATTCTCACCTGGCTCTCGACCCTCACCGTTCAGCCAGACCACGCCCTTCACGGAATCGATGGCCACGATCGCGTTGGCGTGCCATGCGCCGGTGGTGAGCGGTCCCTTGTACTTGCCGGTGCTGTCATAGAGGTAGAACTGGCCCCAGCCGGAACGCTCTGACCACCAGATCATGTCGCCGCCCTTCTTCGTGTAGCGGATGGGCTGCGGCTCGAGCGCCGCGTTCTCGATGGACTCGGAGAACAGCGTCGTCACAGTGCCACTCGCGGCGTCGACATCGATGACGTCGAGATTGCGCTGCAACCGGTCGCGACGCACGACGCGGATCTTCTCGGCAGATGTTGGAAAGTGGACGCTCATCAGCCGCTGGTCCTTCCAGCGGTTGACGCCCACCTGGTTGATCGTCGGCGTGCCACGCTTGAACACCCAGAGCTCCTGCTGCGACACGTTCTCCTCGCCCGGCATCGCGTACCGGTACGACGACAACGTCGGCCTCGGCTCGGCGAGCGAGCTGACGAGGAAGAGCTCCTTCACCTTGCGCGCGTCGTTGCGCGAGAACACGAAGGCCTTGGAGTCCGGAGACCAGATGACGTTGGGACGCACGCGAGGATCGCGCGATCGACGCGTCGCTCCGCCCTGCGTGCCGTCGAGCTGCTGCTGCTGTTGTTGCTGCTCCTCCTCTTGCTGCACTTGTGCCGTATCGCGGAAGCCGAAGCTGTAGTCCTTCACGCCATCCGTGCTGATCTGCGTCGTGTCGCCCTTGGCGCTGCCGTTGGGCTTCACGTTCTCCACGATGAAGAGCTGGTGATTGCGCGCGAACACGAACGACGTGCTGTCCGGCGACCAGTTGCGGAATTCGTCCGTCTGCGGGCCGCCGCCTCCGCCACCACCGCCGCCGAACTGGCCGACGCGCTCGTCGCGCTCCTCATCCTGCGGCACGGAGTCGCGCAGCGTCTTGCCCAGGCTCTTCAGCGTTTCCGACGCGAGCACCCACTCGTATCGCGTCGAGTCCACGACGAAGCGAATGGCCCTGTGGTCCTTCGTGAAGTTCAGCGTCGAGAATGGGAGGTTGTTCGCCTCGACCGGCTTGCGCGCCGTCATCGAGAGCGCGGACGCGAGCTTCTCGTGATCGAACAGCGGACGCTTCGTAGACGACATGGGCACCACGAGCGTGAACCGCGAACCGTTCTTGTCCTTCCAGTTATACCAGAGCGAGTCCGTCTTGCCGAGCCACCGCGGTTGCAGGTTGCCCGCGAACACGACCGAACGCAGCGCTACCGTGCTGTACCGGTTCGCCAACGTCCAGTTCGCACGCACGCGCGGCTCTGCTGATGCGGT
>JANOIJ010000398.1:0-7398 GCA_031407575.1 Gemmatimonadaceae bacterium
CGAAGCGAAGGATCTGCACGCGCAGTGCAACAGCCCGTGCAGATCCTTCGCTTCGCTCAGGATGACAACACCCCCTACTCAACTACCATGCGCGACACCTCACGCGTTCTACTCCTCGCCGCTCTCACGCTCGCACCCGTCGTCACGCACGCGCAGACCTTTCGCAGCGCCGACACGGTCATCAAGCGCATGTGGCAGCTCGGCATGGAGCAGTCGCAGACCGAACGGCTCTCGCAGGTGCTCATGGACTCCATCGGTCCGCGCCTCTCGGGCACCCCCGGCTACCTCTCGGCCGTGGAGTGGCTCGAGAAGACCTACCAGGGGTTCGGCATTCCGGCGCGGCGCGAGCGGTACGGCACGTGGCGCGGGTACCGGCAGGGCGCCGTACAACTCTTGATGGTCGGGCCACGCGCGCAGACGCTCGAGGTGGAGCTGCTCTCGTGGAGCCCCGGCACTAACGGGCGCCCCGTGGAGGGCGACGTCGTCACCGTCCCCGATCTCGCCGATGACGCGGCAGTGACGCAGTGGCTCGGCACGCTGCGCGGGAAGTTCGTGCTGGTGTCCGCGCCGGAGATCATGTGCCGCGCGCCGCAGGAGCTCGAGCGTAACGCGCGCGCGGCAACCGTCACGCGCATCAACGAGCGTCGCACGGCCGTGCAACAGCTCGCGCAAAAGCGCATGCGCGCGCTCGCACCGGCGGGCACGCCGCCGCAGCAGGTGGGTGCCACGATCTACCGCCGGCTCGATTCCGCGGGCGTCGCCGGCTATCTCAGCTCGCTGTGGTCCGGCGGCTGGGGCGTGAACAAGGTCTTCGGCGCAAACTCGGAGCGCGCGCCGAGCGTGGATGTCTCGTGCGAGGACTTCGGGTTGCTGCACCGCCTGGCGAGCAACAACCAGGGCCCGCGCGTGCGGCTCACCGCGGACGCGCAGTTCACCCCCGCCGAGGTGCCGATGTTCAACGTCGTCGCCGAGTTGAAGGGCACCGAGCTGCCGAACGAGTACGTGCTGCTGTCGGCGCATCTTGACAGCTGGGGCGCCGCGACCGGCGCGACGGACAACGGCACCGGCACGATCATGATGCTCGAGGCGATGCGCATTCTGCACACCGCGTATCCGCGTCCGAAGCGCACGATTCTCGTCGGCCATTGGGGCGGTGAGGAGCAGGGGACCATCGGGTCCCTCGCGTTTGGCGAGGACCATCCGGACGTGATCCGCGGACTTCAGGCCGCGTTCAACCAGGACAACGGCACGTGGCGCGCGGAGTTCCTCGAGGCGCAGGGGTTTGCCAAGGCGGGCGGGAACATCGCGCGCTGGGTGTCGCTCCTGCCGAACGAGTTGAGCGACAGCCTTCGCCTCTCCGCGCCGGGCAACCAGGCGAATACCGGGAGTGATCACACGTCGTTCGTGTGCCGTCCGGCGCCCGCGTTCCGCTTGCAGTCGAGCTATGCGGAGTATCGGCAGTACACATGGCACACCAACCGCGACACGTACGACAAGATCGTGCACGAGGACCTTCGGCAGAACGCGACGCTCGCGGCGATGATGGCGTATGCGGCATCGGAGGACACGGAGCGTGTGTCGCGCGAGCTCTCGGTGCTGCAGCCGCTGGCGAATGGACAGGCGCGTCCATGGCCGACGTGCCGTCCGGCGCAGCGGAGCTTCGCGCAGCCGCGGCCGTAGCTTGTCATCCTGAGCCGACGGCGAAGGATCTGCACTTTCCAACCAAAGGTGCAGATCCTTCGCTGCGCTCAGATGACAACAAACTTCCTGTAGAGTAGAGAACACATGTCCGCAGCCGCACTCCTCGAGCAGCATCGCCCCGCCCTCACCGGCCACTGCTACCGTATGCTCGGCTCCGTGGTGGACGCTGAGGACGCGGTGCAGGAAGCCATGCTCCGCGCGTGGAAGGGGATCGATCGATTCAACGAGAAGTCGTCGCTCAAGACGTGGCTCTACCGGATTGCCACCAACGTCTGTCTCGATACCCTTGGCACCGCGGAGCGCCAGCGGATTCGCCCGCTCGACTCGTCTGGCGCGCCGAGCGTCGTGCACGACGACATGGCGCTCACGCAGCGGTCACGAGAACATTGGGTAGAGCCGATCCCGGACGCCGCGGCGCTGCCGGCCGCCGCGGACAGCGATCCCGAGGAGCGCGCGATCCTGCGCGAGAGCATTCGTCTCGCGTTCGTAGCGGCGCTGCAATACCTGCCGCCCAGGCAGCGCGCGGTGCTGCTCCTTACGCAGGTGCTCAACTGGTCTGCCGCCGAAACGGCCGAGAGTCTCGAGATGAGCGTGGCGGCGGTGAACAGCGCGTTGCAGCGGGCGCGCGCCACGCTCGACGCGCGCAATCCGGCCGTGGTGCCGCGTACGCTCTCGAACGAGCAGGCGCAGTTGGTGGTGCGGTACGTCGAGGCCTTCGAGGCATATGACATCACCGCGCTCACGGCATTGCTGCACGAGGAAGCCACGCTCTCGATGCCGCCGTACGAACTCTGGCTGCAGGGACACGAGTCGATTGCCGCATGGCTGAACACGTTCGGCATCGGGTGCAAGGGCTCGCGTCTCGTGCCGGTGGACGCCTGTGGCGGGACGCCGGCGTTCGCGCAGTATCGCAAGGGTGGTGCGGAGCCGTGGGGTTTGATCATGCTGGAGCTGGACGGCGACCGCATCACGAGCATGACGTCGTATCTCGATGTCCAGACGCTCTTCCCGCGGTTTGGCTTGCCGATGCGACTGGTCGACCCGAGCGAACGATAGCATTTGTCGTCCCGTGCCCTTCGACTTCGCTCACGGTGAACTTCGTCGAGGACCTGCTTGTTGCAGTCCCGCCGGAATAATCTTTCGGCGGCGCCGATGAGTTTCGGGCGGCGCGACGGTCTATGGGTGTAACTCGCCTGGAGGCTGTCATGTCTGCATCGATACTCGGATCCACCAACCCCGCCGTCGCGCCCGTTGGAACGTCCACCCGCACGCGGTGGGCCGGCCGCATCCTGACCGGCGTCGCCGTGCTCTTCCTCACGTTCGACACGGTGTTCAAGCTCTTCGCCACCAAGGAGGCGGTGGAGGGAACGGTCCAGCTCGGGTGGTCGGCGCATCACTTGCCGATTCTCGCGGGCATCGAGTTCGTGTGCCTGGCGCTGTACCTCATCCCGCGTACCGCCCCGCTCGGCGCTGTGCTCTGGACCGGCTATCTCGGCGGCGCCATCGCGACGCACCTGCGCATCGACAACCCGCTGCTCTCGCACACGCTCTTCCCGATCTATGTCGCCGCTCTGCTCTGGGGCGGCCTGTACCTGCGCGACGCCCGTGTTCGCGCGCTCCTGACCTCAACTCGCTAACGACAATGTCCACGACCCAGAACCCAGCACCCGCGCCGACGATCACGAACGCCGGCACCAAGCCGACGACATCGCACAAGCTGTTCGTCAACATCCCGGTGAGTGGCCTTCAGCAGTCCATCGTGTTCTTCGAACAGCTTGGCTTCACCTTCAATCCACAGTTCACCGATGCGACGGCGACGTGCATGCTCGTCGGGGAAGACGCGTACTTCATGCTGCTGGACACGGAGAAGTTCGCGACCTTCAGCAAGCGTCCGGCCGCTGACCCGCGCACGCAGACGAGCGCGCTCTTCGCGCTCAGCGTAAACAGCCGCGAAGAGGTCGACGAGATGGTACGCAAGGCCATCGCCGCGGGCGGCTCACACGCGATGGACGCCCAGGACCTCGGCTTCATGTACGGCTGGAGCTTCTACGATCTCGACGGGCATCACTGGGAAGTGTTCTGGATGGACCCGGCCGCCGTGAACGGTTGAGGATTGGCGGGTCGGGCGTAGGCGACTCAGTTACCGCAAAGCTTCAAGCACGACCACTGCACTCCAACGAGATGAATGATGACCCCTCCAAATGCACTTTGCCGAATGCTGGCCGCGGCGGTGATCCCGCTGGCGCTCGTCGGTTGCGATGGGGGCTCGGCGCATTCCACGCAAGGCTCCGCCACGGCAGCGAACCGGACCGCTGGACAAACGATCGCCCGTTCGACGCCGACGCGCAGCAGCTATGCGGACGTCGAGGGAGGGCGAATTCATTACCAGGTTTATGGCGATCTGACCTCGGGCAAGACGCCGCTGCTGGTGCTGCATGGCTCGTTCATGTCGGCGGACGCCATGCAGCCGTTCATCGAGCCGTTCGCCGCCAGCCGCCCCGTCATCGCCATCGACGCGCGCGGTCACGGCCGCACTGGCGACCTTCCCGGGTCAATCACCTACGAGCTGATGGCCGACGATGCGGCGGCCGTGCTCGCGGCGCTGAACGTGCCCAGCGCGGACGTGCTGGGCTATTCGATGGGTGGCACGACCGCCGTCTTCATGGCCATTCGTCATCCGAACCGGGTGGGCAAGCAGATAATCGTCGCCGGCACCTCGCGGCGCGACGGCTGGTATCCCGAAGTGCTTCAGGCGATGACGCACGTGACGCCCGCAATGTTCGCCGGAACGCCGATGGAAGCCGAATACCGGCGGCTGTCTCCCACCCCGGACAAGTTTCCCACCTACGTCACAGAGGTCATTGCACTGGAGTTGAACTACGATGCCTCCAACGAGGCGATCCGCGCGATCGACGACAAGACGATGATCATCGTCGGCGACGCGGATGGAGTGGCGCTGGAGCACGCCATCGAACTGTTCAAGCTGCGCGGCGGCGGGGACCGGGTGGCAGCGGCGCGAGGTTTCATAACCGGGGCGCCGCGGGCGCGGCTGGCCATCCTGCCGGCCACGTCGCACATCGGCATCATGGCCGAGGTGGAGCGGATCGCCGCTTTGGTCACGCCGTTCCTCGATGATCGCGGCGCACCGCGGGCCTCGGGCTTTTTCGAGGGCATGGACGCACCATCCGGCCCGGCGCCCGGCACCGGCAACCGCTGACCCGATCCGGCGCCTGTCGCTGTCAAACGGCTCTAAGCCCCCTCTACAAGGTCAACCCGCTCCGACGCGATCGGTCTCATTGGGCGAATGCCCTCGTTGAATCGTGATGGCACGCCCGCACCAACACCGGCTCGTCGGTGCGCGTATCGGCTTGCCAGCATTCCTCGTAGATCGAGCAGTAGCAGATCACAGTCTTGAGGCGGGTTTGTGCAGCTTTCCAGAACGCTCCCGCCCGTGGTCCCGCTGGCAACTGCAGGAGCGTTCGACCCGCACCGGGAGGAAGCACGCTGCCGCGTCCGAACGAGGAGTAGACCGGAGTAGACCAACCCTGAATCGGGCGCGCCCGCCATGGCGCGCACGGCGGCATCCCATGTCTGCACAGGGCGACCGTCGACGAGCACTTCGAAGCTGCGCACTCGCGCCGGCCCCACTCCCTGATTCTCGACCTGGCGCGTGTACGGCAGCCCGACCACGTAACTGTTCGACTGGGCGAGGTACGGCCAGGCCGACGCCCGCTGTTGCTCCCGTGCGAGCGCGGCCTGGTACAGCGCGACGGCGACGGCGCAGATCGCGCCAATGCCGGCGGCGATCGACAGCCATCGGTCGAGGCGACTGGGGCGGAGGGAAGAATCGGTCATCAGCGCGAGCGGCAGGGTAAGAGGTGGTGGCTAGCGTCTCGAGGCGCGCTAACGATCACCTCGTCACTTTGGTCGCCGTCACGCCGCGCTCCCTCGTAGGACCGCGCGGCGCCGCTTGTTGCCCAAGCAGCTACGACCGAGCGGGAACTATCACCTGCACAAACCCACTCGGCTCGATAGCCACGGGCGTGTGCGCAACCGGGTCCCCGTTCACGTGCGCCTGCACGCCATCCGGATGTGTGGACGTGATGCTCAGCTTACGCAGCGACATCAGCCGTACGCCACGCAGGCCGAGTGGCTTGCCGCCTGGCAACATCATGTGCGACCAGAACTTCAGAAGGTGGAGCCGAGACGCCGGCTCCAGCACGACCACCTGAAGGACGTCGCTCGACGGATCGGCGGCAGGAAACTGCGCCCGCGGGCCGGCCCAGTACCGCGCATTCGTCACAAGCACTGACGTCCCTGTCGCCGCGATCGGTTGCCCGTCGGCATCGGTGCCGTTCACGATGAGCTCCCGGAACTCGTACATCGCCGCCAGCGCGAACCCGATGGGCGTGAACGCGAAGTAGCCCAGCCGGCGCTTGAGCGCCGCGGGCGTGCGCCACATGAGTTGCGCGTCCCACCCCACGCCGACGCCGAGCACCACGTGATGCGACCCGACGGTCCACGTCCGTAGCGGACGACGCGCGGCAGACGTCACGAGCGCCTGAACCGCGCGCACGGGGTCGAGCGGAATGCCGAACTCGTACGCCAGCGTGTTCGTGGACCCGACGGGAATGATGCCGAGCGCGATGTCCGTGTCGACGAGGCCGGACGCGACGTCGGACACCGTGCCGTCACCACCGCAGGCGAACACCGCCTTCGTGTCCGCGGTGAGGAGCTCCCGCGTCTGCTTTGCGATTTCACCGCAGCGCGTTGGCACCACCATTGTGCCGGGTAACGCGAGGAACGCCTCGAGCACGCGCCGCGTGCGCGCCGCGCGCCACAGCAGGCCAGCGTTGGGATTGTGCAGCACGACGCGGACAATTGGGCCAGATGAACTGATGCGCATCGCACGTCTCCGCAGGGTTCCGCAGGTCTGGCTGCCGGGCTCACTCGGCCCGAGTATTGGAGCACTACCATATCGTGCACTTCGACATCGTGCACGAAACCGCCCAGGAAGAAGCAACCAACCAATGACGTCATTCTCCCGAATCGTCCTTGCGTGCGTCGCGCTGCTGCCCGTCGTCGCGCACGCACAGCCACGCGCCACGGCGTACGACACCACGCTCTTCCGCGCCATGCAATGGCGCAACATCGGGCCGTTTCGCGGCGGTCGCTCGGTCGCGGTGGCGGGCGTGTCGTCGCAACCGCACACGTACTACGCCGGTTACACAGGCGGCGGCGTCTGGAAGACAGAGAATGCCGGCCACTCGTGGCGCGTGATTTCCGACGGCTCGGCCGGCGCCGGCATGAGCGGTTCCATCGGTTCAATCGCGGTGGCCGAGTCGGATCAGAATGTCGTGTACGTGGGGACGGGCGAGCATCCGGTGCGCGGGCAATCGTCGACCTACGGCAACGGCGTGTTAAAGAGCACGGACGCGGGCAAGACGTGGACGCGCATCGGACTCGAGACGACGAAGCAGATCTCGCAGGTGCGCGTCCATCCAGGCAATCCCGACGTGGTGGATGTCGCCGCGCAGGGCGACCGGTGGAAGGGTACGAGCGAGCGCGGCATCCATCGCTCGACGGATGGCGGCAAGACATGGACGCACGTGCTCAAGGGTGTGAACCTCACGAGCGGCGCAAGCGACCTGTCGATGGATCCCACCAATCCGCGCATTCTCTACGCCGGGTTCTGGG
>JANOIJ010000405.1:0-49905 GCA_031407575.1 Gemmatimonadaceae bacterium
GGGATCAGCAACTTCATCATGAAGATGATCAACTCCGCACTCGGCCTCGGTGACATTGAGGCGGAGATCGCAGCCGGTGGCACGGACATCGGCGATCGCCGCGAGCAACTCGTGCAGACCACGGGAGGGCTCGACGAAACGCATGCGAAGGCCGAGGAGACCGCGGCGAAGAACGACGAGAACATCGAGCAGGCAGATGCGAACGTGCTGGATGCCCTCTCGACGCGCGAGGAGCTCGAGCAAGCGCTCGCCTCCATGCTGGAGCAACAGGCAGCGTTGGAGCAGGAAGAACTGATCGCCACCGAATACATCGCGCAGTTCTCGTCGCGCTATGCGCCGTTCTTCGCAGCACAGCGCGAGGAAGCCCTTGCGTCACCCGCGCCCGCCGAGAGCGCGGGCACAATCACGCTGGTTGAGGTAACACCGGTGACGTTCCAGATCGAACTGCTGCTCGAGGAAGAGCACGGCATAAAGTCTGAGGTGGAGCAGGTGGCCAAGGAAAGCGCGGACGCCATTGCGCCCCGGTACCTCGCGGACGAGCGTGCGGTCACGGGCGATGCGCTCGTCTCGTTCCGCGCCGCCCAGTCATCGCGTGAGATGCAGCTGATGAACCTCGTGGGCCGCGCGCGCAACTGCATCGGACAGCCCGCCGACGTCGGCGTGATCGAGCTCGGCCTCATCATCGATTCGGTGGACAGGCTTGCGCAGGAGATGGGACACGAGCGGCTCGCGTTCCTTGGCGGCGTGTCCCAGGTCCACATGCAGGTGGACGCCAACATGAGCCTCGTGGCCGCTGGCGCCACCGGCGACGAGGAGCCCACCGCATGAGCGCCGAGCATTCAGCAGCCGAGATGCTGAGAACACTGCTCGGCGACGTGGCACTCGCGAGGGGTGCCGTTGCGCGAGGCGATGTGCAGCAAGACGAGTTGCTCCCGGTGCTCGCGCGCGCCGCCTTCTTCTATCCGGTGTTCAACGGATGGCCATCGCCCGTTCAGGACTGGCTCGAAGAACTCACGACGGTCGCGGCGCGCCAAGGCAATGACGACCTCGTCCACATGGCTCGCGTTCGAACGGCCGTCGTACGCATGCGGCTCGGAGATTTCGTAGGAGCCACTGAGCTGCTCGCGTCCACCGAAGTCGGCAGCATCACCAATCGCGTCCGCCAGTGGACGGTGGTAACGCGCGCCCGCGTCGCCGTTCGTAGCGGACATCTGGATGACGCAGCACGCCTTGTCGCGGACGCGCGTGCCATCCTGCTGGATGACAACGACTGGCTGACGACGCTCGTGGAGGTCGCCGACGCCGAGCGATTGCTCGAGGGAAACGAGATCGAGGAGGCGGAAGAAGCGTTTCTTCGCGCACTCACCCATCTGTCGCGCGAGCTGCTCGAGGAGCGGATTCTTGCGCTCCAGGCGCTTGGCTTCGTCTACATCTCGCAAGCGGATGCCAGCAACGCCGTAAAGTACCTCGGCGACGCGCGCGAGCTGCTGCGGGGCGCGGGCATCTGGCCGGAAGTCATCCAGATGAACCTCGTCCTCGGTGCGCTCAGCCTTCCGCTCGGGGACAGGGCGTCGGCGGCGGAGCTCTTCGATGAAGCGATCGCGTTGTGCCAGGAACACAAGCAGCCGCAATACGAGGGCGTGTTGAAGGTGATGCGTGCCCGCGTGCACGCCGCTGAGCGCGACACCAGTGCTGCGATCGCTGCCACGCTCGATGCCGCGGGCGCGTTCGCGGAGCATGGCCAGGCGGTGAGCTACATGGGGATGATCGCGTTCCTCTCCGAGCTGTATCTCCGGCGGAACGAACCGGAGCAGGCGTACGAGACGCTGCTCACGGGGGTCAGCATCGCGAAGCGGCTCGGACTTCCGCGCGGTGAGAGTGCGCTTCGCTCGCGGATCCAGCGGCTGCGCCAGATTGTCCTCGGCCCGCAACGGTTCGACGCGATGGTCGAGTCGATCCTGCGCCGCAAAAGAAGCGAACTGGAGCGGGGACGGAGCGAGCTGTAAAGCGTCGCATGTTCGCGGTGAATGCTCGCGTTCGCTAGGGAATCGAGAGCTGCGATGCGAAGCACTCCCTCGCGTCGCGTAAACGTGACGAGACAATCCATAGGTTTACGTAAAGTGGTCTGGTGTGCAGGACGCGGGTTCGCTAACATCACTGCCCCTCGCAGACCGAAGGAGATCTGCGAGCCCGCCCTCACCGGCGCTCTCACACTGTCGCACCCGTCTCATGCGTGCCGAGCCTGCATTCTCGAACGCAGCCGCCTACGTCAATGACGTCCAGCGGCCAACCGCGCGCGTCGCGATCGTCACCGACGTCCGCCTCTATCGTGATGGACTCGTCCACCTGCTCGAGACCGCACCCGGCATTCGCGTCGTCGGCGCTACAGCGCCCGGCACGATCACCATCGGCCGACTCGCGGCGGAGCAGCCCGACATCGTGCTGCTGGACACCAAGAGCATCCTGCACGCCGGCGCGGGACGCGACGTGATGCGTCTGTTGCCCGGCGCGCGCATCGTCGCCTTTGCGGTCTCCGAGGAGAACGAGGAAGAAGTGCTCGCGTGCGCGGAAGCCGGTGTCGCAGGCTTCGTCGGGCGCGATGCGTCCATGTCGGACCTCCTGGACGTGGTGCGCAGCGCCGCGCGCGGCGAGGTCAACTGCTCCCCGCGCGTTACGGCACTCTTCCTCAGGAAGATCGCCGAGCAGGCCAGTGCGCGCGCACTACCGCGAGAGACGGCAGCATTGACGCGGCGCGAGCGCGAAGTCGTGAAGCTCATCGACAGCGAACTGTCGAACAAGGAGATCGCGGGCCGCCTCGGCATCGAGGTTGCGACGGTGAAGAATCACGTCCACAATATTCTCGGGAAGTGCAAGCTCAACCGGCGGAGTGAAGTGAAGACGCTGATGGGCGACAGCTTCAAGTAGCTCTGCGTCGCGGCGCCTCTTACGCGTCGCGCGGCGCCAAGCCGAACATCACGATGCGCGTCGTCTCCTCGACCAGCGCGTCGAGCGACGGCGCCACGCCCGCGACCTGTCCATCGAGCGAGAGCATCACGAGCCCGTGCAGCGCCGCCCAGAGTGATGCGGCCATCATGGACGGATCGCCCGGCCCCACCGCGCCGGCCTTCTGCAACGCGTCAATGCCGAAGGCGACGAATTGAAGCACGCCGCGTGACTGATCGCGCAGCTCCGGCAAATCGTCCCGCGCCGCGACCTCCGGGCCGAACATCACGCGATACTCGGCGGAATTCGCCCGGCCGAACCGAACGTACGCCACCGCCACCTGCTTGAACCCCAGGCGACCTTCGGCTGTCCGCATCGCGGTCATCATCTCGTCCTGAAGCCGCGCGAAACCCTCCTGCGCCACGGCGGCAACGAGCGCCCGGCGATCCGGAAAGTGGCGGTACGGCGCATTCGCACTGACTCCCGCCGCTCGCGCGACCGCGCGCAGCGTCAGGGCTTCCACTCCGTCGTTCCGCAGGATCACGCCCGCGGCATCGATGAGCGCACGCTTGAGGTCGCCATGATGGTAGGCGCGCACGGGCTTGGCGGTCTTGCGAGCAGGTGTCACGGGAGACACGCGAAGGGGAGTATGTTGACACCGCACACATAGCGGCTTATGTTGTCAGTGTCAACATGAGCGGTCCACCTCACGACAGACCGCATTCTCACTGAGGCAGGGTGTCCCATGCCGAGTTCATCTCGCAGCACCAATGCACACCTCCGTCGGCTCGTCATCGGCGGAAGTACGGCCCTCGTCGTCGCACTCGCAAGCGCTCGTCCCGCCGCCGCGCAACAGCAGTCCCCGGCCAACGAGGCGCTATCCGCCTGCGCCTCGCTCGCTGCGGCGCGCAACGCCCCGGAAGCGGCAATCGCCGGTAAGCTGGCCAAGGAGCTGTTCGACGCGCAGCTCGCCCGCAGCCCAAAGGACGTCGAGGCGATGGTTGGCCTCGCCCGCACGCTGAGCCAATGCCTGCTTCCCGCCGCGGACCTTGCTGGGCAAGGGGAGCTGAGCGGCCAGGCCATCGAGCTGCTACAGAACGCACTCGCCGTCGACGTCCGGCACTTCACCGCGCGTTTCGTGCTCGCCAGCATCTACCTCCAGTCGCCGAGCTTCCTCGGCCGCATGCCGCTGGCAGCCAAGGAACTCGACGTCCTGCTCGAGCAGCACGGCGACCGCAACGACAATCCACGATACGCGCGCGTGTTCGAGATGCGCGGCGGGATGCTGAGCCGAGCAAAAATGGAGGACAGTGCGCGCGTGTTGTGGTCGCGTGGACGCAAGCTCTTTCCCACCGACTCCGCGCTCAAGGCGCTCGCCCCGGTTGACGCTCCGGCACCTCCGGCACCGTCGCAAAGTTCCGCCTCGCTCGCGACGATGCGCGTCGTCGCATCCGCCACCGCCCCGGCCGCGGCAGCACCATCGGTGCAGCAGATCAATCGCTCCAGAATACTGATGACGGCCGGTGGCACCGCCGACGTCATGCAAGCCGTGCAGATGCAGGCCGGCGCCACGCGTGTTGCCGAGGGCAGCGACGTCTACACGCGAGGCGGCGGCGCGAGCGAGACAGCGCTGCTCGTCGACGGAGGACGTGTGCCGTCGCTATCGCGCTTCGAGGGACTGAGCGGCGGCATGTTCGGCGTGCTCGACCCATTCATCGTCAAGGCCGTTCGCTACTCCAGCGGAGGCTTTTCGGCCAGGCATGGCAATGCGCTCTCCGGTGTGCTCGAGATCGAGACCGATGGTCGTCCGCGCGAGCGCGAGTTGCGCGCGGGACTGAGCATGGCGCAGGGCAGCTTCACCGTGCGCGCGCCGATCAGCCGCACGGTCGGCGCGTGGGCGAGTGGACGCCTGGCGAACAGCGGCGTCATCCTCGCGACGCACGGCCGTCGAGCGGAGTTCGCGTCGTCACCGCATTCCGAGGACGTCATCGCGTCGCTCATCGCGAATCCGTCCACCACCAGCGAGCTGCGCGCAACCGTAATGGCGGAGCAGGACGACTCGCGCCGCATCGTGAACGCCGCCGGCTGGGAGGGTCCGTTCCATTCGGCGGGCGGTGCGCGTTCGGTGCTGCTCTCGTCGCGCTGGATGCCGGGCGACGCGCCAGTCGTCGTGCGCAACAGCATTGCAGGCGCCTCGCGAACGAGCGCGTGGACCTTCGGCGTCCTCGAGCGAGATCGCGTGGACCGCACCCTCATCGCGCGCAGCGATGTCGAGTGGGCAGCGCAGCCTGACGTCACTGTGCGCGGCGGCATCGAGCATGGCCGATTCTCGCGTCTCGAAACGGGTAGCCTTCCCACCACGAATCGCGTCGGCGATGGTGCGCCGAGCCGAGTGCTGGATGGCGACGCGCGCGCGACGATGCAGTTGGGTGCCTACGGGGAAGCGGAGCTCACGCGCCCGGGCACGTCGCTGCTCGTCGGCATGCGCGCCGATCGACTTCCGGGTGAGACGGACGTCACCATCGACCCCAGGGCGTCGGTCTCCACTCGCCGCGGTGCGTGGACGACACGCCTTGGCGGTGGTGTGTTCCATCAAGGCCGCTGGCAATCCGCGCCGGCAATTCCGGACCCGGCGACGCCCGCTGGGGCTCCGCGCGTCGCGCATCACGTCATCGCGGGCATCGAGCACGAGGGCATCACCACGCTGCGAGTCGAGGCGTTCGACAAGCGCTATGGCGACTACGTCGCACTCGGCGCAGGTCCACAGATCACGAACCTCGCGGCGCGTGGCGCCGATCTCATTGCGCGACGCGCCCTGGGCAGCAGGCTCGCCGCTTGGGCGAGCTACTCCCTGCTGAGCGCACGCGTGCGACTCGCGGATGGACGCGACGCGCGCTCGCCGTACGACATCACGCACACGGGCACGGCATCCATCACCGCGACGTTCAACCCGGAGTGGAGCATCGGCGCGACAGCACGTTACGGCACCGGTGCGCCGATCACGCCAGTCACAGGCGCCACGCTCTCAGCGGGCGGCGGCTACGCGCCGGTGTACGGCAGCGTGACGAGTGAGCGGCTGCCCGCGTACGCACGTCTGGACATGCGCGTGATGCACTTCGCGCGCACGCCGACGTTCATGCTGACGTCGTTCCTCGAGGTGATCAACGCGACGAACCGCGCGAATGTCGCGTCGGTCACGTACGACGCGTCGTACCAGAACCGCCAGTCGATGCTCTCGTTCTTCTCGAGTCGCACGCTGGTTGCCGGCGCGGAATTGCAGCGCCGCTAGTCATCCTGCGCGGAGCGAAGGATCTGCACCTCCGCAGTGCCGAAGTTGTCGTCCCGCATAGACGACGGCAAGCCCAGACGGCGAACGCTGAATACGCTGATACTGCGCACGCAGAACGGCGCTGGGCCTGCGTTTTGAGTCGAAAGGTCTTGCATGCGCGCGGGCGGCTTCTCGCCATTCAAGCAGTCCAGCGTTCTCAGCGTGCGTCGTGTCAGCGTTCCCAGCGTTCGTCGTCTGGGTTCACGCCGCTGCTCCAGCTTTGCCCGATTGCGCGGTCCTGGATGCACCGCCCACGCACGGAGCAAATCGGTGTTTGTCGGCAACATCCGCCCCGATCGCTGTTAACGAACCGCGCCACTCACCTTGCAGAGCTCCCGACGCCGCCCTCGACTGTGCCGGGGCTTCCACGATCGTCGGCCCTCTGCTCGAACTACTCCGCGACGTGCACGCGCGCCGTCCCGCGCTCGACGTCCATCGAATCTGCCAACAACGGACGCCAAACCAGCGCGTCCTCGATGAACATCGCCGACGAGACGAAGTCCGCCAGCTCCGAATTCTCCGCTGAAGACACCGAGTATGCGCAATCAGCGCAGTCCCACACAGTGTCCGCGTGCTGCGCGAGCGCGCGCTGGCAGTCAGGGCACGTCATGCGCACTTGCGCATCGGCGCCCTCAGGACGAGCCGCACCTCGCCGCCGCGCTCCGTACGCCATGCCGAGAGCACGCCGCGGAGTTGCATGAGCGTGTCGAAGTCGATGATGTCGAGCCCTTGAAGATCCGCGCGCAGCGTCCGAATTCCGGTTGGAAGGCGTCGCGCGATATTGGAGAGGTGAACGAGGTGCTTCGGCGCGCACCGCTGTCCGCCCAGATAGAAGGTGGCGGCGCTCGGCGAGCACTCGACCTGGTAGCGAAATGGTTCCGGCGTGTGAATCATGCGTCTCTGCTCGTAGGGGACGAGTCAAAGAGACGCCTCCCGCGCCACCGCGCGTTGACACTCTGTGCACGATGCTGTAACGACCGTGCATATCACCCAACCGCAGGAGCGCCATCGTGATGCGTCGCAACGTTGCCGCCGTATGCGGTCTTCTCCTCTCATTCGCGTTCGGCCGACTCGAGGCCCAGGGTCCGCCTCCGGCCAGGGACGCCGACGTCAGCTCGCCGGAAGCGGTCGTCGCGGCATTGTATGACGTGATCTCCGGGCCAAAGGGCCAGAAGCGCGACTGGGATCGATTCCGCACCCTCTTCGCGCCGGGCGCTCGTTTGATACCCACGGGTGCGCGACCCGACGGGACGCGCACCATTCGCGTGCTCACTCCGGACGAATTCGCCGCACAGGCGGGACGCATGGAGGAAGTGGGCTTCGTCGAGCGGGGGATAGCGCACCGCACGGAGCGGTTCGGCAACGTCGCGCACGTGTTCAGTACCTACGAAAGCCGCCGCGCCGCGTCCGACCCAACGCCGTTCGCGCGCGGGATCAACAGCATCCAACTCATGCACGACGGCAAGCGGTGGTGGACGGTGACGATCTTCTGGGACAGCGAGCGGACCGGACAACCCGATTCCCCCGAAATACCTGCCCGGTGGCGGCTGAGCAGAAGCCGAGTTTGCCGACAGCCCTTCGCGACTAGCCGCGGCGCCGCTCCAGGCCTATGTTACACATATATCTCACTTAGGGTGCCGTTGTGATTCTCAAGACCAAGACCAGAGCGCAAGGGGGCTCCGTCGTCGCCACCCTGCCAGCGGAAGTAACCCGCCGCCTCGCCGTGCAACCCGGCCAGGAGCTCTATTGGCGCGAGGCAGGTCCAGGCACATACCTCGTCACGGCCCTCGATCCCGGACAGGCCGACGCACTCAAGGTCATGGAGCAAGCCGTCGAACAGTATCGTGAGGTGTTCGACGCGCTGGCCAAGTGACTGAGCCCGTCTGGATTTCGCTGTCCACGCTCCACCTGCTGCACGACCGCCAGCTCGAGCTCTTTGGCGGACTGAATGGCGTGTGCGACGAAGGTGCAATCGAGAGCGCGCTTGCTCGGCCAATGAACAAGTGGGTGTACGAAGGCGATCTCGATCTCGGCACGCTCGCGGCCACGTACCTCTGCGCACTGTCCCGGCAACAGGGCTACCTCGACGGCAACAAGCGCGCGGCACTCGCGGCAACGCTCGTCTTTCTCGGGATCAACGGCCTCAAGCTCGTAGCGCCAGGGCCCGAGCTGTACGCCATCGTGATCTCCGCAGCGACCGGCGACGTCGGGATCGACCAGGTCGCCGCGTGGATCAACGCGCACGTTGTTCCAATTGCGCACTGACGCCGGTGAGGGCACCTGTTCGCCGTCGTCTGGGCGACCCATCCGGCCACTACCATTCGGTCCGCGTCATGACGAGAGCGCCGAGTCGTCAATCGCCTGATACTCGGCTTGGCGGGCTCAGCACTTTGCCCTTGTTCTTTTGGTAGACGCAGAAATAGGCTACTATGCAGCGCAGAAATGGACTACTATATAGCGCTGATACAGCCTTGTTTAACACGGCAAAATAGCCTAGTATAGCATGCTGTTATGGCCCAGTTTGCCATCGCCAACCGATGCTTTATGCGGTCACTAACACGTGCTCCGCCACATGTCCTACCTGCCGAGAATCATCGACGCCGAACTCGACGAACTGCTCCCCGCTCTCGCGGCTATCGCGGTGGAGGGGGCAAAAGGCGTCGGCAAAACCGCAACGGCCGAACGACGGGCCACGTCTGTGGTCCGCCTGGACGAACGCGCGCAACGCGCCATCGCGGAAGCAGATCCCGCAGCGGTGCTGCAGCGGAAACCGCTCATCCTCCTGGACGAGTGGCAACGCGTTCCTGCGGTATGGGATGCCGTTCGGCGTGCTGTCGATCGTGGCGCGACGCCCGGTCAATTCCTCCTCACCGGTTCGGCCCTGCCGGCCGAACAACCGGCGCACTCTGGAGCGGGGCGGATCATCTCCCTGCGGATGCGCCCCATGACGCTCGCCGAACGTGGCGTTGGCACGCCAACGGTGAGCCTGCGCGCATTGCTCGCCGGGAGCAAGCCTGCTCTCTCGGGCACCACGGGTGTGACGCTTCACGACTATGTCGGAGAAATATGCCGCTCGGGATTCCCCGCCTTTCGTGCGCTGTCGGGACGCGCCCTCCGCATTCACCTCGACAGCTACCTATCGCGAATCGTGGACCGCGACTTCAAGGAGCAAGGCATTGTGGTGCGACGCCCGGAGACCCTCCGACGATGGATGACCGCGTATGCGGCGGCGACGTCGACGACGGCCTCGCTCGAGAAGATCCGTGACGCTGCGACTGGCGACGAACGGGACAAACCGGCGAAGGCCACCGGACTCCTGTACCGTGAGGCACTCGAGCGGTTGTGGATTGTGGACCCGGTCCCTCCGTGGCTCCCAAGCAACAACCATCTCTCCGCTCTCGCCCAAGCGCCGAAGCATCAACTCGTCGATCCCGCGCTCGCAGCCCGCCTTCTGCACCTCGATTCGGCTGCGCTGCTCGAAGCGGCTCCGCTCGAAGGTCCCGCGTTGACCTTGGCGCCGCGCGACAGCACTCTCCTCGGCCGGTTGTTCGAGGCCCTCGTGACCCAGGACGTCCGCGTCTACGCCCAAGCGGAGGAGGCCTCCGTACACCACTTACGGACTCACTCGGGGCGACAGGAGGTCGACTTGATCATCGCGCGCGACCCACGGCGAGTGGTCGCGATTGAAGTGAAGCTGAGCGCCGAGGTAGACGACCGCGATGTGCGGCACCTGCATTGGCTGAAAGAACGCATCGGCGACGATCTGCTGGATGCGATTGTCATCACCACAGGACCGCAGGCGTATCGTCGGCGCGACGGCATCGGAGTTGTCCCAGCGGCGCTCTTCGGTATTTGACAGTCGGGAGACCTTCGCCTGGGTCTCTCAACGAGCCACAACACAACTGAACATGCGCCCACGGCGTTTCACCACACCGGCGTTCGAAACACATAACTCCCCTTCACGAACAACGCATCCGCCGTCCGCCGCAATCGCTGGAACGCCAGCGGATCCTCCTCGCTCAGGCTGCCGCCGTACCCGACGAACACCACTGTCCCCGGCGCCGGCCGATACGACACCAGCCAGTCCGTCCGCAGCGTATTCGACGCACTGAGACGCGACGGACCTGACGCGAGCATCATCACCGCCCCGGTTCGCGGATCGACGAGCGCCTCGCGACGCGTCGACGTGTACTGCGACACCACGCGCACGAACAGCGGACGCGCGAGCTGATACTCCATCTTTACTCGCGGAATCCGCGCGTGCGCGGATCGCTCGCCACCCACGCGCCGAGCGAATGACGTCGACACATACGTCGCGCTCACGCGCATCCGGTCACTCGGCCGCAAGTCCAGCGACGCGGTGTAATCCACGCGTCGCACCCGCGATGTCTCGAGGAAGTCGACGTCATTGCCGATCGTCGTCGATGCGGAGGCGGCGAACTTCCGGAATTGCGGCGTGGCGACGCTGACGCCGCTCACCACCGTCGCAATGCGGTCGGACGGAATGAACGCGACGTAGTGCCGGTAGTCCGCCGGGTCGAACGCAAAGCTCGCCACCCTTGGCGACACCCCCACGGTCCAGCCGCCGCGCAGCGTGAGCTGCATCTGCGCGCCAGCGGCGTCCTCGAGCAGCGACTTGGCGTCGAAGAAATCGTCATACCGCCACACCGCGTTCGCCATCGCAAAGATGTTGAACCGCTCGGCGAGGGCGCCGGGCTTGCCGTACCACGTGAATCGATTCGCGGCGTTCGGCCTGACGATTCCCGTGCGCGGCACGAAGCCGTTGTCTGCGCGAAAGTTTGGATGAATTCCCAACAAATTGTAGTGAAAGCCCCAACCGCGGTTCGTGGCGTCAATCACCGCTTCCCACATGGGACCCGACGTCGACACGCCGCTGAGCGTCGTGAAGCTCTGCACCGCCTGGAACTGGGCGAAGTAGATGCCGCCGAACAGGAGCTTGGTGTCTGCGCCAACGAGGCGGTTCGACCGGCCGCCGCCCACGCGATCACTATAAAGAAGGCCCGCCTGTGACTGGTCGCCGACGCTGGTCCGCAGGCGGACGATATCCACCAGCGGGCGATCGCCGTTCGGCGTGATGCCTTTCTGGTCGAACGCCGAGAGCGCCGCAATGTCGACGCGGCCAATCTTGCCGGTGAGCTTTGTCGCGCCGTCGGGCTGCACGATGGTCCGCGTGTACACCAGCTGGTTGGCCACATTGAACTGGTCGAGCGCCTCCACGAAGAACGGTCGCTTCTCCGGATAGAAGAGCGCGAACCGTTCGTCGGCTGCAACCTGCGTGGCGTCGGCCTCCACCTGCGAGAAGTCCGGCTTCGCCGTGCCGTTGAGGACGAAGTTGCTGCCCATTGCCCACCGAACATTGCCGCCGAGTTGCGCGCGGGAGTCGTACTTCCAGTCCTGGAGCGTCGGCGCACAGCACGCGGCACCGCGTGTGGTGTTGGTGAACTCAGGGTTGAGCTCCACTACCTGGCCATGCCGCATGCCCGTCAGCCCTTCGAGCGTTCCCGACTGCGCGATGAACGACGCCGACGCTCGGCGCGCTGGCGTCCACGTCTCCTCGTAGCCGCTGCTCTGCACCTTTCGGTCGACCTGAAGTCCCCAGCGCTGCACCGGTGACGACGGATACCGCAGGCTCGCGAACGGAATCCGCACTTCGACGTCGTATCCGTGCGACGTGAGCATCCCGCGCGACTCCCATACGAAATCGGCGCTCAGGTCGTTCTGGCCAGGCCCAACGTTGGAGCCGGGAATGAACCCGCCGCCTTCGCTCTTGGTGCCATCGGCCTGGACGCCAAGCGGGTTAACGATGAAGACGAATGCGCGGTTGCGCTCGTGGAAGGTGTCGAGGTGGAGCTCGACGTTGTCGTCGCTGCCGATGCGATCGCGGTCGGCCAACGTTGCGGCCACGGTGCCCGGCTCGGCAAAGGCGCGAATGCCGAAGTACATCGCGTCGCTGGAGTACCAGACGCGGACGTCGGTGGAATCGGGCGCGGCGCGTCCGTCGGCTGGTTGATAGAGCGAGAAGCCATTGAGGAGCGCGGCGCGCGTCCACACGGCTTCGTCGAGGCGACCGTCGATGGTGATGGTGGCTTCGACCTTCGGAGGCGCGACATGGATCTGGCCCGCGCGGCCGTTATTCGCGGCGAGCTGAAATGCGGCAAGAAAGGGCAGGAGCATCGCGGATAATAGCCGCTGATCGCCTCGTGGCGACCACTCAATGCGCGCGGAGCTGAGCTAGTACGGTCCTGAAACGCCCAACTCGCGTTGTCACCCCGAGCGAGCGAAGCAAGTCGAGGGGCCTGCACCTCACGACCAGGTGGATAGTGCAGATCCCTCGACTTCGCTCGGGATGACATCCTGGCCGAATCGCGCGTTTCAGGGCGGACACGAGCTAGCCAGGAGCGGCCAACAACAACGTACAGGCCGCTCCTGCCTAGTTCCGCTCCGCTCCCCGATCGGGAACGCTGCTACGCCGTTCTACGCCGACGCGCAATGCCAACCACAGCGAGAAGCCCGGTCGCCGTGAGAATCATCGTCGCCGGCTCGGGCGTCGCAACCACGGACGGGTTCAAGCCACTGAACTGCCAGTGGTCCACCTCGGCCAGCTGCGTCGCCGCGCCGGAGCCTGCCGTGAACCCAATCCTCACCGTGGACCCCAGCGACCCGACATCCACCGCGTGGTTTGCCGTGTAAGCCGACCCCAGGTAGCTCGGCGTGTACGCGAGGTCGAACATTCCAAGGCCATCGTAGCTGAGCAGCACGTCGACGAAGTAGTCGCTTTGTGGCCCGCTCGGCGTGATCCCCAGGCCGGCCGGGTTGCCGATGATCGGCGTACCGTCGAACGCGCCGTTCTGCCCGAGCAGCACATCGTCCCAGAACGAGCGGAACGCGACGGCGACGCTGTTGCCAATGCCCTCATAGCCCATGCTTCCACCGCCGCCGCCGACCGCAGTCGCGGCGCCGCTCTGCATCACGAACGCAATGCCGTCGCCGCCGCTGGAGGTGAACACCCCCGAGGTATACGCATAGTGCAACCGGAATGACGTCGACCAGGTGGAGGCGACCGTGAAGTCGAACGTACCCGTGGTGAACGCGGACGACGCACTGCCATAGGCGTCGTTCATCAGCTGCAGCGTGCCGCCGCCGGTGATCTGCGGCGTGCCGTTGCCGCCGGAGCCGTTGAGTTGCATGGAATGCCCGCCAAACGTCTGAGCGGCGGCGCTCGACGTGACGAGAGAGAGGGCGGCGATTGCTGCGACGATGCGCATGAGATTCAGTCCTCGACGACGATGATTGGGGCGCGTAAGCGGATTCCGGCGCTGGGACGGCGAGCGCCGGCAGCCAGCAGGCACAACTGGTTACCTGAGAGGACGCGAGATCCGTCGACAAACGGGGCCATCCTCCTCGATTCCTGGGAAAGGCCCGCGACTAAACCCAGAGGGCGAACGCTGAATACGCTGACACTGCGCACGCAGGGCGTCGCAGGAAAAGCGTTTTACGTTCACAAAAGCAGAGCCGCTGTCGCAGTCCAGCGTTTTCAGCGTGCGTCATGTCAGCGTCCTCAGCGTTCGCCGTCTGGGCATGCAGTTCGCCGTCTGGGATACACGTTCGCCGACTGGGGTTCGAGGCTACGGTCGCTCGACGATGTACTTGGCGAACCGCCGCGCCGCCTGACCGACCGGCTCACCACTCGCGCGCGCCGAATCAGTCAGCGCCAGGGCGCCGCGCAACTCGCGCGTGAGCGAGAAACCCGGCGGATACACACTGTCGAACACCGTCAGCGCCGCGCGAAGCCGGCCGGCACCGTCGTCGTAACGGCCCTGCGCCGCCAGCGCGATACCCACCAGGCCCGATGCGCGAACGAACCGCGGGTCCGTCGCCACGTACACGGAGCCACGCACACGCTCCGCGTCGCGAAAGAGCGATTCCGCCGCGACCGGATCGCCGGCCGCCACGTGCTGGAGCCCATCCTCGATCCACACATTCGTCGCGTTGGGATGCATCTTCGAGACGTTCGGCGGTATCGCCTCGCGCGCGCGTGCGAGATACGCGCGCGCCCCACTGCTGTCGAGCGACCGGCGCCGCGCCGCTGCTCCATCCACGTACAGCGCCATCGCGGGAAAGCTGCGCTCACCGTTCGTCTCGGCCACACTGCGGAGCCCTTCCTCAACGGCCTGCCGTGCCGCGGCGACCTTGCCCTGAAGCAACTGGTTCAGCGCGAGTGAGTGATAGAAGAGGGGACGTTCAGACGGCTGCGGACCCGTGCGCCACGCCGCAAGCGCCAACCGGTGCATCGCCTCGCCCCGCGCAAGGTCTCCACGAATGTCCGCGATGAAGCCAAGGTTTCCGTAGATGACGCTCAGGGGAGCGGCGTTCTCTCCGAAGCGAAGCTTGCCGCGCCGGACAACGTCCAGGTATAGCGACTCCGCCTCCACGAGCCGGCCGCGCGTGGTGAGCGCGAGCCCGTAGTCCGCTCCGACCTTGAAACAGACGATCGACGTATCCGCCGCGCGGTTGCCGCCGCAATGGCGATTCGCCTCGTCGTAGTAGCCCAGCGCCGTCTGCCAGTCCCCTCGCGCGTACCGCGCCCACGCGAGCTCGTGGTAGTCATCGGCAAGGTCGGGAAAGCTCGGCGCATCGCGCTTGAGGTCGAGCGCAAGGGCGAGCTTCAGCTGGCGATCAGCTTCATCGTATCGGTTGAGCGCGCGGTACGCAGCACCGATCGTGCGTCTGACCATCGCCTCCGCGGCTGGATCCGAACGCAACGTGTCGGCCTGCGCAGCGGCGGCGTCGAGGACGTCCGCGACACGCACGTCTGCCTTGCCGGCGTTGATCCATGTCGCATCCGGCGACGCGAGCATCTGCTTGAGGAACCCGCTGATGCGCTCGGCGACGGCTCGCTGCTGGTTGGCGCGGCGCGCCTGAACGGTCGCGACGAGCCCTCCTCCCAGCAGCGCAAGTGCCAGCGCCGTGCCGGCGGCGACGGAGCCGCGATACCGCTTGAGAAACTTCGACACGCGATACCGGCGCGTCGCGGGCTGCGCGAGCACCAGGCGCCCGTCGAGATGTCGCCGCACGTCGTCCGCCAGGCGCTCGACCGACTGATATCGGCGCTTCGCCGATGCGTCCAGTGCCGTGAGCACGATCGTGTCCAGCTCGCCCGTAAGCGCGCGGCTGAGACGCCGGGCCTCAGCGTGCGACAGGACCGCGGCACTCGGCCGCCGAGCGCCAGCCTCGATCGACTGGAGGACGTCGGTCGTCGTGCGCGAATCGATCGTGAACGGACGCGTGCCGACGAGCAACTCGTAGAGCACGACGCCGAGTGAATACACGTCGCTGAGCATCGAGAGCGATTCACCGCGCCACTGCTCCGGGCTCGCGTACGCCGGTGTGAGTGCGCCGAGTGCCGTCAGGGGATCCCGTGTGCGCGAGTCGGCTTCGTCGACGACCTTCGCCACGCCAAAATCGACGAGCTTCACCCCGCCGTCGCCCGTCACGAGCAGGTTGCCGGGCTTGATGTCGCCATGCACCACGAGGTGCTGATGCGAGAACTGCACGGCGTCGCACACCTGGAGGAACAGCGCCAGCCGCTCGCGGATGCTGGCGTCGTGGGAGTTGCACCACGTCGTGATCGGCACGCCGTCCACGAACTCCATCACGAGGTACTCGCGTCCATCCTCGAGCGTCCCGCCGTCGAGCATGCGCGAGATGTTGGGATGCTCGAGCCCCGCGAGGATGGCGCGCTCGCGGGCGAAGCGGCGCGAAATCTCCTTGCCGCCCACGTCGTCGCGAATGAGCTTGATCGCCACTCGCTTCACGTAGGTCGCGTCGGCGCGCTCCGCCTCGTACACCGCGCCCATTCCGCCGCGCCCCACGCAGCGGAGCAGGCGATACGCGCCGATGCGACGTATCGGACCGTCGACGCCGTCGAGCGTCTCGGTGCGCGATGGCTCGAGCCAGTCCGTACCACGCTCGAGTGCCGAGAGGAGCGAGCCCACCTCGCCGCTGAGCTCCGGGTCGGCGGCATCGAGGAGCGCGCTGCGGCTCTCCTCGTCCAGGTCGATCACGGCGTCGAACAACGCGGCGACGCGCTCGGCGCGCGACGATTGCGTCACGCGCTCAGGACTCGCGCCGGTCGTCGAGGTCGCGAACCAGCCAGGCCTTGGCGAACTGCCAGTCGCGCTTTACCGTGCGCGGCGACATCTCCATGACCTCGGCGATGCGCTCGGTGTCGAGACCGCCGAAAAAGCGAAGCTCCACCACGCGCGCCTGTCGCGGATACTCCGTCGCGAATCGCGTGAGGGCAATGTCGAGCGCGATGAAGTCGACGGCCGTGACGTCGGCATCGACGGCAAATGCGGGAGGGATCGTATCGAAGACGCGATGGCGCTCGCGCTTCTCGCTGAGCCGCGCGCGCGCGTGGTCCACGAGCACCCGCCGCATGACCCGCGCGCCGATGGACAGGAAGTGTCCGCGTCCCTGCCACTCGACGTCGTGCTGGTGGGAGAGCTTGAGGAACGCCTCGTGCACCAGCGCCGTGGTGCTGAGGGTGTGTCCCTCGTCCTCGCGCTTGAGGAGCTTGTGCGCGATGGACCGCAGCGGCTCGTAGAGCGCAGCTGCGAGCTCCTCGGTTCCGGCTGACGGCGTCGTCGGCGCGGGTGCATCGTTTGACAAGCCAGCAACTCCTGTATATCGGCTGCGCGACGCTAATGCCCTCCCGTCCGCGACGCAAGCGTGTTGTCATCCTGAGCGCAGCGAAGGATCTGCACGTGCCGTTTCGCTGTAACGGCTGGGGGAAGCAGGTCCCTCGGTCGCCGCTGCGCGCTCCTGTCGGGACGACAACGTCAAAACACGAACGGCACCGCCTGGAACTGCTTGCTCAGCAGCCACTCGCCCTGACGCCCCTTGATGTACCCCACCTTGATCGCACCCCAGCTCACGTACGCACCCGAGCGATCGCGTCCCTCCCACGGCCACACGAGCGCCCCATTCCGGCTGCTCGCCGTGATCACCCCCGCCGACCGGTAGCTGGGCAGCAGCAACCCGCGATATCCCGTCTGGCCGAACCTCTCGCCGAACAGGTAATAACGAATTCCAAACTCCGATGCCGACACGGCCTGCGGCCTGCCGTCCACCGACGTGACGTAGCCCGGCGCGTACGACGCGACCAGCTCCAGCGGACTAGGCCCGCCGAGTGGCGTCGCCTTGAAGCCGGGCACCCAGAGCTGCGCGACATAGTTCAGCAGCACTTCAGGCCCATTCAGCTTTGCCGACGTGGGGCCCAGCTTGCGCTCGTACTTCGCGAGCCGCACGAGTGCGCGATCGCGTCCCGCCACGACGAGGAGGCTCTGCGCCGTCTCCGCAACGCTCGCGAGCTGCTGGCTCGCCTCGGTGCCGATGGCCGTCTGGACAACAGGCCGCACCGACGGCCCGCGCACCATCGCCCGGAATTCCGACATCGCTTCGAAGACGCCCTTTCGCGCCACGGCGGAGCCGTCCGTGTTGATCCGGGCGATGGCCGCAAGCGGCGCCGGAGCGCGACCAGCCAGTGCCGACAGCGAGAAGCTGGAGAGCAACGGGTCACAGATGACCGCGGCGTTCGACCGCGCGTCCGTGCTGTCGCTGTCGAGCGCAGCGATCACCGCGGGCGCGCCGAGTGCCTGCTGCGCGAGGCGGCAGTAGTCGCCGACAGTGAGTGAGTCGGCGCGCTTCATCAGCACCGAATCCGTCGGTGGAGTCACGGCCTGCGCGTACACCACCGCCGGCGTCGCCGACACGAGAGCGAGTGCGAACGCGAGCGTGACGCGACCCGCATGCACGCGCGTCATGCGAGCACCACGTCGCGCAGCGTTTCCGCCTGCGCCGTGAGGTAGTTGGCCCACGAGTGTGGATCGTTTGGTTTGGGACCGCCCTTCACGAACGCATGCGCGAGCGCCGCCGCCGTGCCGGCCTTGGTGTCGATGTCGAGCGCCTGCTGCGGTACGATGACGGTCTTCTGGTCCGGCAGGTTCATGAACGCCCAGTCGAGGCGCGCTCCGAGCAGGTGTCCCCCCACGGGATCATGCGTGCCCGTGACGGCGAACAACTGCGTCGTGCAGCGCTCCCTCCTGCCTCGGCGCGTCTCGGAAGGGATGGCCAGCGGTTTCGCGATCGTTGCAAGACTGCCGGCATCCGGAACGAGTGGACCCAGCAGGCCCGCAGTCGTGCGGATGAGTTGCACCGGCGATGCCATCAGGAAAACCGATTCGAGCGTAAACAGGTCGCTGGCGGGCCGAAGCTCGTGCGACGGTTCTTCGGCAATCGCGGCGAGAACCTCGTATGTGTGGAAGCAACCGAGGCTGTGTGCGATAATCGAGATCTGATAGTCGAGCGGGTCGTCTCCGCGCTGGAGCGCGGACTCACCGCGATCGATCTGCATCTGCGCCAGCTGCGCGATGAACGCGTCGCGCACCGCAAGACGGATGCTGACGCTCAGCACGGGCCACAGGATGTCGCCCGCGTATTCAGCGATCGTGCCGTCCGTGTCGTCGTCGCCAAGCTTGAGCCGCACGGCGTTCTTGAACGCAGTGATGATGGCTGCGAACTGGACTTTCGTCGCCATCCAGTCGTTGATGAAGTCGTAGTTCAGCCGGTAGATCGCGAGGTCCCGTCCGTCGTCGCCGAGCAATTCCTTGAGGACGTCGATGGGCAGCGCACCGTCCTTGCCGGTGCTGGCGTCTCCGATGCCGTGCACGAGCAGGACCGCTCTCTTCCCTCTCCAGAACATCGATTGCGGCTCGAATGACATTCAGTTGCTCCGTGCCCGGACTGGCTGCGAGTGCGTGCGCGTACGCGAGGACGTGTGAACATCGTCACGCGCGTGAGCGGGAGAATGTGCGATGGAGCTGGGGCGAGGGCAACGAACGCAGCGGCGCTATCTTGCTATGATCGACGCTCGTCAACGGCATTTGCTTCCACATCGTGCCGACCATCGCGATGGGCCGAGTGTCTCCCGGGGTTTACACGGCCATGGCGGCTGGGTGACTGGTGACCGGTGACTGACCGTGGACGGCGCACGCGCTCAGTATCCAGTCGCCAGTCTCCGTCTCAGTAGCAAACGCGCGCTCGCTTGTCGTCCCGGCAGGGCACGCAGCCGCGACCGAGTGGCATGCTCGCCGCTCGTGACTGATACTGGCGACTGGCGACCGATGACTGACCGTGGACGGCGCACGCACTCAGTATCCAGTCGCGAGTCGCCAGTCTCCGGTCTCAGCGACAAACAACTCATGGCTCTTCAGGGAATCCTGTGGGCAGGGAAACCTGTGGGCAGGGAATCACCGGACTGTGACTTTGTGGGGTTCACCAATGGATCTCGACGCGACCCGCGAAACACCCCGCCCGTCGGGCCGGCGCCGTCGCGAGGGACGGTGGGGCGAGTCTCTGGGAACGACGACAACAGGCCGATCTGAGCCGACTGAACGCCGAACCGACGAACGGCGCCTCTCGATCAGACCGGCAGCGTCAACGAGCGATCGTTGGTGATGCGCATGGCACGGACGACGGCGCACGGAGTGAATCGGCTACTGTCCGCAAACACGTCCGCGCCCTTGGTCGTTCAAGAACATCGCGCCACTCGCATCACTTCACATCTCGACGCGACCCACAACAGAGTCCGAAGAGCCCAACTCATCTGTCGTCCCGGGGCAACTCGAACCGATGACGCTCGGATGACGCCGAGGGTGAGCATTGGCTCCCCAACAACAGGAGTCATGTCATGCCCTACACGCTCTGGAGCCGCGGACAGCTCGTCGGCCACTCGGATCTCGGTTTCCGGGAGTTCCTGCCCACCCTGCGCTGCGGATGGTTTCATCCCGCCGAACTCGGCGAGCAGATCATCGAGGTGATGACGACGCCAAATCGCATGATGCTGCACGCCGACCAGCGGCGCGATACGGAAACCTTCCTCGCGGACCTCGAGTGCATCTCCCAACGCATCGAGGCGCTGGACCTCCATCTTCGCGCGCCAGACGGCTCGGACGTGGCGACCGAAGACATCAGCATCAGGGACACCGAGCTGACGCTGCAGTTCGCGGCGCTCGCAGCCGCCGAGCATGCGCTGGACGAATCGTCGATTGATGAGATGCTCGCACGCGACATCGAAGCCGACGTTGCGATGTTCGAGCGCGAGATGCCGGACGACGACAACGCGTTCATCGAGCCGGAGGAGGACGTCCCGTTCCCTCGATACCAGATCATGGTGTACCTGCTCGGCCACGACGAGGCGATGCTGCAAGGCACGGACGCTGCGTAAAGCCCACCGCGTGCGTGGTCGCGCGAGCTCGCGGTACCGGCACAGCGCGTTCGCGAGCTTCATCTGCGCCCCGTTCCCACGCGGGCACCCTGCGGCAGCGCCTCGATGAGCCGACTGACCTGCGCATTGAGAGAGACGACCAGCACATCGTCGAGCGTGAGTTGCGCCGATGTGCCGTGCTGATTCAGCCAGCACGACCAGGCGCCGTGAACCGTGCGACCAGCGGCACCACGGCGCCCACCTCCTCGTTCGATGAGCTCGTGTTCCTCTCGTGATCCACCTCGAGATACCAGAGCGCGCCCGCGTCCATCTCACCCAGGTCGGTGAGGGGCTGATGCACGAGCGCCGGCTTCGACGCCAACCGCGACTCGTAGAACAGCTCCGACGTAAACGCGCAAATCGCCGGCGACAGCCGCCACGTCACCGGAAGGATGAGGTCCTTGTCGCTCGGGACGGTAAGACGAACTCCGAGCACGTGCGCGGGCCCTTTCGAGATCGGCGCCGACTGGAACAGCTGCTCGAGGAGGGGATCGTCGAAGTGCGGGCGCAGACGCAGAGCGGCCGCCGCCTCCATGTTTCCATCGCCGTGCGGTGGTGGCAGGCGAGGAAGTTGGCGAGGTCGGTGGCGGAGAGCGTTAACGTGCCGTCGGAAAGGCGCATGGGCTGCGGTGCGTGTAAAGCGCCATAACAACAATGTGGCCTCAGGACCTGAGAGCCCTGTGATGTGCCGGAGCCTTCGCCGCGCTAGCTTGAACCCCGGGCGACGCCGCCAGACGGAACCATTCAATCTCGGGCACCCATGCGGCATATCGTCACGTTCGTCCTGCTGCTCGCCAGCAGCGCACCACTTTCGGCGCAGACGGTGTTCATTGCACCGACGCCCAATACGGTGCGAGGCTCCACCGAGCAGGCGCAGGGCCCGAACCCGGGCCACGTGCTGTACGTGACGAACAGTTCCACCGTGCCCATCGTCGTCTTCGGCGTCGCCGTCACCGCCTGCGAGAACGTGCGACGCGTATGTGCCGGCGAGCGTACCAACATCCTGGTACATCCAAACGGCCGGCGAGAGGTTGGGCGCGTGGAAATGAAGGACGAGCGTCGTTCGTGGAACTATCGGTGGACGTTTTCCTATCGCGCCGACAGCTCCAACGCGCTCGCCGTGGCTGCGCTGCGCGAGAACGGATACGACAGCGATCTCGTGCCCATTCGCAATCGCGTCCTCACCATGGTGCTACCGCCCATCGACACCACCACGCCGCCGGGCATGGAGAAGCCGCTGTCGCACGAGCGCATTACGGCAGAGGAGAGGACTCCGACTGCGGGCTCCATCGCGGGGGAGCCGCGCGACACGACCCCCGCACCCATATTCCGGTTCAAGGTGGCATACGGCAGCATCCTCGGCTCCACGATGATGCCGGGCGCGGCGATTCAGCGCACGGGGCCGTGTGTGGATCCCGCGCTCGTCGCAGTGTTCGAGAAGGACGCGAAGATCACGCGCACACCGTGGCGTCCGCCGGTAATGCCGACGAGCTTCGCCGCTGTGCCCCTGCCGATGGACCTCCGCGATTCAGTGCTCGCGTCGAAGGATGTGCTGGTCCGCTTCGTGGCCGACACCACGGGTGCTGCGATCCCCACGAGCGTGAGCGTGCTCGAGTCGCCGCACGGGCTGCTCAGTGCGAGCGTGTGCACGACGACCATCTCCGCGAGGGCCACCACGCCCGCGCGGGACAAGACGGGTAAGGCCATACGGGCGTGGGTGCAGGTTCCGGTGCGAGTGGGGCGATGACCTCAGCGTAGTGCCTTCACGGCGGGAAGGAGCTCTTGCGTCATGAACCTGCCCTGGATGTCCCTGGAGATCCGGTCGCCATAGTTGCTCGCGTAAGAGAGCACCACCAGGCCAAGCTCCGGCACGACGATGACGTCCTGCCCACCGGCGCCAAGCGCCGCGTAGGCGTGCACGGTGCGTCCATTCCACGGGTAGTCCATGCCCCACCAGAGGTAGCCGTACGCCCTGCCCTGGATGCGCACGCGCGGCGCCGACGCACGCACGACGTACTCCTTACCCAGAATGCGCGTGCCCTTCCACACGCCGCCGTCGAGCATGAGCTGGCCCATCTTCAGGAAGTCGCGCGCCGTGAACCGCACGCCGCCGCCACCATATGGATGTCCCACCGGATCCAGCGTCCAACCATAGCGTTCGATCTTCAGCGGTCGCGCGAGCAGCCGATCAAACAGCGCGAGCGGTGACTCACCCGCCGCTCGCCCCAGCATGCCGAGTGCGAGGTTGGGGTTGATGCTGCAGTAGATGCTCGTGTCGCCGGGTGCGAACGCCATCGGCAGCGCCAGGGTATGCCGGTAAAAGTCCGGATCTGGCGTCTCGTCCCACATCCTGTTCTCGTTGCCCGGCGCGCGGTCGTCATTGTCGTCGCAGTGATATCCACCGGACATCGTGAGCAGGTGCTCGAGCGTCATCGCGCGCTTGCGCAGCTCGAGGTTCGCCGGCTCCACGCCTCCGTTCATCACGCGATACACCGGCGACGCGAGCGCCAATGGCGCGCTCGCATGCATCGCCGCACCGATGAGCGTGGCCGTCATGGACTTTGCGGCCGAGCGTGTCTCGTGGAGGCGGTCGCGATGGTGGCCGTGGAAGTATTCCTCCACCACGAGCTTGCCATGCCGCGCGACGAGCAGCGCGTCGAGTTGGAGCGTGTGCCCATTCGCCATTGGCATGTCGAGCAGGCGCTGGACTAGTGTGTTGACGGCAGTCACATCGAGGCCGACGTCGGCGGCATTCGCCGTCATCCATCCATCGTCGCGCGCGAGTGGCGCGGCGTACTGGTAGGCCGGCGCGCGCAGGCCGCGCGGGTAAAAGGCGCTCGCCTCGCCCTCGCGGTGGAAGTCGTAGCTGCCGCCTCGTCCCGGGAAGCCGAGGGTGAATGACTGGCCCTCGGCGTCCCATGTGCCAACTGCCACCTCGCTCTCCTCGCCCTGGCCGCGCCGCCGGCCCACGAGGCGCAACCTCGTTCCGTCGACGACGAGACGCTCCACGCCCCAGATGGTGCCTTGGTCGCGCTCGGGGTTCCTCAGGAATGCCGAAAGCGAACCGTCGGGTGCGGGAGCGAGGTTGAGATAGAAGGTAAACGTGTCTTCGGCGGGGGTGACGGCGCCCGTCCATCGCGTGGGGCTCACTTGCCGCAGCACGACGGGGGTCGCGAGGTTCGCTCCCGTGGGCGAAGGCGCGGGGAACCAGTGGCCCTCGATCGCTCGGCCGACGATCCGTCCGCGGAACCGGCCGGCACTGTCGGCGAGCTGGAACGTGAGCGCTCCACTGTCGGCACGAACGGCGATCGATTTGCCGAGGAAGTCGGCGAGGTAGCGGTCGCCGCGTCGCTCGATGAGCAGTGGGCCGCGTGCGTCGTGTCCGAAGGTGCGTTGCGCTTTCCAGAGTCCGGCGAGCGCGGGCTGTTGCGCGCGGGCGCTCGCGGCGAGCGACAAGGCGGTGGCCAGTGGGAGCAGGCGGTATGCGAGTGGGCGCATGGGCGGGAGGTGGGAGTGACCGATAGACTCCCGCCTGGACGGATGGGTTGGGTCAGTCCGAGCTGGCTATTGACGCTCCCGCGCCTTTCGGGCCCACTCCGATCTCTCTCGGACGCGGTGAAACAGTACGGGGAGCTCGATGACAAGCGGGCGGCCCGCCGCGATCGGTTTCCATATGAGCGTCTCGCGCTCGACGTGCGGTGTCTCGCGCGCGGGAGTCCATCGCTCCACCACTCGTGCGTCGAGATCCACCACCCAATATTCGGCGACGCCGTGCTCCAGGTAGAAGTCCCGCTTCGTCACACGGTCGGTTCTCCCGCTGCTGGGAGAGATGACCTCGACGGCAAGCAGCAGCTTTTCGGACGTCATCCAGCCAAGGCCCTTCTCCTCCGCGGCTGGACCGGCAGGCATCACGTAGACGTCCGGCTGCGTGATGGAACCCTCAACGAGCTCCACATCCGAGGGGGAGAGGAAGGTCAGCCCCAGCCCTTCCGCCTCGATGTACGGCGCGATGAGGAGGTGCAGTTCGCCCACCGCGAGCTGGTGCGGATCGCCCGGCGCCGGCGTCACGAGCAGCTCGCCGTCGATGAGCTCGTACCTCGGCCACGCGCGCGATTCGTCGATGAGCGCGAGGACCTGGTCGCGCGTCCAGCGCCTATGGGTGGCGGGCATGGCCATAGTCTGCTCGGCAGGAGGCGGAAAGGGCAAGGACACATTCCACATCATGCGTGCCGCACAGGACGACTCCGTCACCAATCCAGCGCGGCACGAAGCAAATCACGACCGAACGTGTGTCGCGCTACGATGCGGAGTGAAGCAACCATTGCCCGTCCACGATGACCATCTCCGCGAAAGCGTGGAGCGCTAAGAACTCTATGCCCCCGCAGCGACCGCCTTCGTCAACCCGTCCAGCACCGTCGTCCACATCTTGTCGAACTCGGTGCGGTTCTTGTCCGTGAGCGGCTCCGCTTCGTTCTGGTTCAGCTGCGTCAACACCACCTCGGTGCCGCTGCCCGCCGGCGTCAAGTCGAACGAGACGACGTGGTAGTTCGCCGGCTCGTCGGCCATGCCGGAGAGCGGGCTCCAATGCGTGAATGCCAGGCGCGCCGGTTCGTCAACCGTCTGGATAACGCCCTTGTCCTCATACTTCTTGCCCTTCCATTCGCCACTGAAGGTGACTGGGCTGCCAACCCTCCAGTCAGTATCGACTTTGGAGCCGAAGAAGAACTTCTCGAACGCGCTCGGCGTCATGAGGGTGTTCCAAACGGCGGCGGGTGGGGCATCAACGGTGGTCTTTACGCGCGACGCTTCGGTGGACATGCGAGGGTGCTCCCGTGAGGTGAGTGTGTGGAAACCACGCACCGGGGCAAGTCTCACGCCGATCCACGCGCGCGATCGTCGCGCGCCCTCCACGGTCGGCAAGATCTCCTCCGCCATGAACCTGGCGTGACGGCCCAGAGGTTCGCAGCTACTGACGCTCCCGCGCCTTTCGGGCCCGTGCCGACTTGTCACGGATGCGATCGAACAGCACCGGAAGTTCGATTGTGAGCGGACGCGAACCCGCAAGCGGCTGCCACTCGAGCGTCTCGCGCTCGACGTGCGGCGTCTCTCCCGTAGGCGTCCACCGCTCTACCACTCGCGCGTCGAGATCCACCACCCAATACTCGGCAACTCCGTGCTCCATGTAGAAGTCTCGCTTCGTCACGCGGTCCGTTCTCGCGCTGCTCGGCGAGATGACCTCGACGGCGAGAAGCAGCTTGGCACGGGACCAGGCCTCAACGTCTTCCTCCTCCGCTGAAGGCGCATCAGGCCGCACGTACAGGTCCGGCTGTGTGATGGAATCTTTCTCGAGCTCCACGTCCGATGGCGAGAAGAAGGTGAGCCCGAGGCCTTCCGCTTCCACGTACGGCGCGACGAGGAGATGCAGCTCGCCCACCGCGAGTTGGTGCGAGTCGCCTGGCGCCGGCGTCACGAGCAACTCGCCGTCGATGAGCTCGTACCGAGGCCACGCGCGCGACTCGTCGATGAGCCGAAGAACGTGTTCGCGCGTCCAGCGCCTGTGAGTAGCGGGCATGGCCATAGTCTGCTCGGCAATGGGCGGAATGGGCAAGTGCGCATGTCTCATCATGCATGCGGCCCATGATATCTCCGTTACCCATCCAGCGCGGCACGAAGCAAATCACGGCCGAACGCGTGTGGTGCCAGCGAGGCGGGGTGAGGCACTTCTCCGCCCGTTCTTGGTTCGTGTCCATCCTGGAACTTGCCGGCTATGTCAAGTCAGACGGGTTGTCACCCCGAGCGAGCCAAGCGAGTCGAGGGCCTGCACCCCACAAGCAGGCGGAAAGAGCTGATCCCTCGACTTCGCTCGGGATGACAGCCCGGATGCGGCCGTTTGTGGATGGACACGAAGGGCTATCTCTTCGAGGTTGAGATCCCGCGCGTCCACCAAGAGATCGCTGGCGACTATGCCCGTTGGCGCAGGTCGTCGGGACGCGGCGCGGCGCTGCGCCCGACGACGCGGGCCAGTTCCTCGCGTGCGACCGGCTTGTCCAGGTAGTCCAGCGCACCGGAGAGCAGCGCCCGATTCTCGCTCGCCACCGCGCTGACCACGACGACAGGAATCGTGCGCAGCTGCGGATCGGCCTGCAGTTCGCGCAACGCATCCCAGCCGCTCTTGCGCGGCATCATGAGATCGATCGTGATCATTCCCGGGCAGACCGTTCGTGCGAGCGCGAGCCCTTCGTCGACCCCCGCCGCCGTCACGACGGAGCAGCCAAGATCCTCGAATGCCCGCTTGAGGATGACGCGTGCATCGGCGTCGTCGTCGATCACGAGCACGAGGAAGCCGCGCTCCTCGCGCGCCGGTACCTGGGACAGCGCCATCGCCACGCTGCCCACGGCGGGTGCCGTGATGTCCGGCACGAACACGATGCTGAACGTTGCACCAGCGCCGAGCTCGCTCGTGACCGTGATGTCGAACCCCATCAACAGTGCCAGCGCGCGACTGATGGTGAGTCCGAGCCCCGTGCCTCCGTGCTCGCGCGCCGTCGAGTTGTCCGCCTGCTGGAACGGCTCGAAGATGTGGTGCATGCGATCCGCGGGAATGCCGATGCCGGTGTCCACGACGTCGATCCGGACCGGCTGTCCCGAGGCCGGATCCACGCGTACGCTCACGCGGACCTCGCCCTCCGCACTGAACTTCACCGCGTTGCCGACGAGGTTCACGAGGATCTGCTTCAGCTTGGCGCGGTCGGTATCGAGAAGGCATGGAGCATCCGGCAGTTCCGACACGACGCGCACGTTGCGGGCAGCCGCCTGCGGCTCGAACTCCGCGAGCGTCTCCCGCACGACGTCGCACAAGGGAACGGACGTGATCTCCAGGCTCATCTCGCCGGCCTCCACCTTGGAGAGATCGAGGACGCGATTGATGAGGCCGAGCAGGTCCCGCCCATTCGCCTGGATACGATCGACGTATCCCAGGTCCTTGTCGGTGAAGTTCTTCGCCTTGTTCTTGAGCAGGATGTCGGCGAAACCGATGATGGAGTTGAGCGGCGTGCGGAGCTCGTGACTCATGGTCGCGAGAAAGTCGCTCTTTGCCGCGTTCGCCAGTTCGGCGAGTGCGCGCGCCTCGCGGTGTCCCTCCCGCTCCGCGTTCAGCTCGGCCACGCGCTGCTCGAATGCCGACTCGGCGGCGACCTGTGTGGTGATGTCCTGGATCGTTCCCACCATTCGCAGGACCTGTCCGCCGGCGTCCTGTACCACCTCACCGCGTGACAGAAAGAACCCGGATTCGCCGTTGGGCAAGTAGTACCGCGCCCGAAAGGCGAACGCCGTGCAGTTCGACATGCCCGCGCCGATTGCTTCAATGGCGTGCGCGCGGTCGTCGGGGTGGACGCGCGTGATGAACGCGTCAAATGAGATATCCACCTTGCCGGGCTCGTAGCCGAGCTGGCGGGAGGTCTCATCGGTCCATCCCACTTGGCCGCTCGGGAAGTCCTGCCACCAACTCCCCACGCTCGCGACGCGCTGTACTTCGGCCAGGAGTGCCTGGCTCTCGCGGAGCCGCTCGTCCGCCTGCGCGAGTTGCTCGGTCAGCTGCGCCTCGGTGCGCGCTGGTGGAACTGTCCGCTCTCCGGCTTTGGACTTTCCGGACATTGGCTAGCCGACTGAAGTGGACTTACTACTCGCTCGGAACGCTGAGCGATGCCCTTCATAGTGCACAAAGCACTCCGCATCGCCTCCGTGCCCGAAGCATGTGCGCCACTTTCCTACAGCTTGGCTTGCCAATCTCCCGACTATTGGCCAAACGCGTGTGTCGCTAGAGCGCCGATCCGCCGTTCGGCAACCGGACGCGGAGAAAATTGGTCCGCTTCGATGGGGGAAGCGCCAACTGGCGTCTGATCTGTTCGACCAGTGCCCGCTCGCTCTCTCGGCGCAGCACCGCCTTTGCAGGTTCACGCTTTTTCTTTTTCATCCAGCGTCCTCCTGAGTATCGGGAGCACGGCGAGATCCTGCTCGCGACCCGCACGCTCCTTGCTCCGAATGATGTCCTGCAGCGAGGCGACGAGCAATTCGTGATCACCGAAGGCGACCCGTGACGCGCGCCCGCGCAGCGACTCGAACGTCCTGACCCCATGGATCTTCGCCATGAAGTCCAGCTGAAGGCCATCGCGATCGCGCGTGATGCGATACAGCTGCGACGCGGGATAGAACGGACGAAGCACGACGGCGTCCAGATCGTCGGCGAGGCGCTTGAGCTTCGTGAGATTTCCGGGTGTCTTCCGGAACATGAAGTCCAGATCCATCGTCGTCACGGGAGAGCCCTGAATAGCCGCGGCTGCATTGCCGATGAGGACGGCGTCCAGCCTACGCTCGGCTAGGAGGCGTGCAATGAGCGTCAGCAGCGATTCCGCGTTCATGCCCTAAGGTAGCAGAATTCCCACGCCAGGCGCATCGCGTTGAATTGCCCCGCCTTGCGTAGTATCGGTGACGCGCATCCCGCACCGCTCGGCAACAGTTAAGCATGCCGAGTAGACAAACCGGTCGCCGAGGGGGTAGTGTATGGCCATGGCTGCCACGATTCCGTATTACACGGTCGCTGATCTCGAGCATTTCCCAGACGACGGGAATCGATACGAGCTGCTCGACGGCGTGCTCCTCGTGACGCCGGCGCCGAGCTTTGGGCATGAAATCGTGGTCTCTCGGATCGCTCTCATTCTCGCGAATGCCGTGCAGGTTCCCGGTCACGCACACGTACTGACGCATGGGGCAGTCTCCTTTCCGCCCCGCACGCAGCTCGAGCCCGATATCCTCGTCGTGCCGCAGCAGTTCCCGCACGAGGCGAAGTGGCAGGAGATCACCGAGTACTGGCTGGCGGTGGAAGTGTTCAGTCGCTCATCGCGCATCTACGACTCGGAATTCAAGCGCGACGCGTACCTCGCGTTGGGGGTGCGCGAGGTGTGGCTCGTTGACCGAGATGACCGGAGCGTTGAAGTCTTCCAAGCGCGTGGCAAGGGCCGCACGGAGCGCGAGTCAATCACCTGGCACCTCCCGCAGGTCGGGCTCGAGGTCAATGTGAATCTTGCTGAGGTCTTTGCGGGGACGGATTGAGTGGCTGACGTGCCTCGACCGCCGCTGCACTCATCACCGTCAGTCGATGCAAGTTCACGAGCGTCTCCCGATCGAAGCCCGGACTCACATACCGCCCGCCAACACGAACGCGACCGGCAGTCCTCGACGCCGACACCACTCGAACACCATCGTCTCGCGGGCAGCCAGCACGTCACCGGTGATGCCCGACCTTCCACCGATCGCGCAGTCCTCGTGCGGGTCCATCCCGGCGTTGTAGATGCACAGATCGAAAGACTGCCCGTTCCGATCGAGGTCGTCCAGGCAACGCGCGATGGTCTCGAGATACTGCACTCCATCGGACACGAATACGCGCCGGATGCGGTCGGAGCTCTCGTACGTGTCGTAGCCATCAACTGACACATCCAGTTGCGCGATGCGCTCGTCAGCGGCAATGAGCGACGCAGTTCCTCCGCCATTGTGCGCGTCGAGATCGAGGATCAGCACCGACCGCGCGCTCGCCGCGAGCGCCGCACGGGCGGCGATCGCGAGCCCGTTCAGCGTGCAGAACCCAGCGCCCGACTCGCGGTGCGCGTGATGAAGCCCGCTGGAGAGCGCCAGCAACTCCATCCGAGAGCGCGGTCAACGCCGCCGCGGCGGCTCGTCCTCCCAGCTATTGCCCGGGTGGCGCCGTCGACGTAGTGCGTCGAATGGGGTATGCTTTGGCATGACGGATCACGCCGCTCCGCGCATCGAACCCGAAGACCTCTGCGAGCCCGAGTGGGCAGACTGGTATCGGCTCACACCAGCCGAACGCTGGATGGCAAGCGCACAACTGTGGGCAACCTACATGAGCCTCGGAGGGACGCTTGATCCCGAGCCCGATACACAAAGTCCTTTCCACGATGCGCACGCATGGCGTCCAGTGTCTGCTGATGGGGGGACAGGCGTGTATCGTGTACGGCGCCGCGGAGTTTAGTCGAGACGCCGACCTCGCGGTGCTGGCCGACACCGACAATCTCCGCCGTCTTTCCAGCGCGCTCGCAGATCTGCGAGCGGTGACGATCGCCGTCCCTCCCTTCGAGGCGGCCTACCTCGAGCGAGGCCACGCCGTGCACTTTCGGTGCGCGAGGGAGGACGTGCGCGGAATGCGCGTCGACGTGATGTCGCGCATGCGCGGAGTCGAGGCGTTTCCCGTGCTGTGGGAGCGTCGCACCACGATCGAACTTCGCGCCGCACCCGATGATCAGCCGCTCGACGTCGACATCCTTGCGCTTCCAGACCTGGTCGCCGCAAAGAAGACGCAGCGCGACAAGGACTGGCCGATGATACGACGTCTCGTCGAGGTGAACTGGTTCGAGTTTCGGGGCCAGCCGACCGACGACCATGTCGCATTCTGGCTACGGGAGTTGCGCACGTCCGAGCTGCTCGTGGAGTGCGTCGCTGCATTTCCCGCCGAAGCCAACGCGCTCGCCAGCGCGCGTGAGACCGTGCGCGCGGCGCTCGACGGCGAACCGGCGAGAATCGAGCGAGCGCTCATCGAGGAGCAAGAACGCGAACGAGCGATCGACCGCCAATACTGGGCTCCCCTGCGCGCTGAGCTCGAGGAATTGCGGCGCAACGCACGGCAGGAGTCGTAGCATCACTCCTCATCCCAGTCGTCCGGCGGATCCTCCAGTCGCAGGTCCCTTCCCGACACGCGCGGCTCGACCGACACCGTCGTATCCGTCAGGAACACTCCTCCCGTACGGAGCCGCTTCATCAGCGCGCTCCGAGCAGCGGACGTCGATGGCGGCAGCTCGAAAATCGTCGGCGCCAACTTCCGCACCTTCCCGCCGAGCAACGTGGCCACGCGCGATGCAGCCTCGTCGTCCCCACATTCGAGGAGCACCGCCGATCGCATCGTTGCCCGCCGGACGGCGTTCATCCAACCGCGGATCTCACGCTCCACGTTCTTTGGGACCGGCTTGCTCGACAACTGGCTCAATGCGCCCAACACCTCATCGGCAGTGCGGCCAGACTCCGCCGCCGCCAGCACAGAAGCGCGCGCAATCCTGAACAGCAGACCCGGCGCTACTCCCACCCGTTGCGCAAATCGCGCGATCGTGGCCTCCACCGATGGCGCCGCGCCGAGGAACACGACCTCGTGCGTTCGCGCAGGGGTGACGGGAATCGTGCGACTGACATGCGGAGTACTTGTTGGAACGATGGAAGGAGTATCATGGCTAAAGAGCTCGACGCGGATCTCCGTCGGCGTCAACCTTTTCCATCACACCATCGCTCGAGGTTTCGCGGAAGTGGCCCTCGCCGCCCACATCGTTCGACGGTTGGGCCGGGCCGCTCCATCGTAGCATCGGCGTCAGTCGGAGCCGCCATCATTCTGATGCCAGTCGGTGCACGACGCGGCACGCGCCTGCAGCGCCGCGAGGTCACCTGAGCCGTTGCGCCTAACCCTCCCGCGGCCGCCCTCCCTTTGTGCGGCCGCGGAAGACCATGGGCCGCTGAACGACAACAGGCACGTCGTCACCAACAGCACGTCGGTCGCGTAGTGACTCAACCGATGCGGCCGTGACGCCGTTGCTCCGCTCTCCCTCTCCGACGCAAAACAGATCGATGCCCAACAACATCGTCATGTGGGGCGCTCCACAGTCCGGAAAAACTACCTACCTCCTCTCCCTCGTCTTTTGGCAAGAACATCGCGAAGGGAGCGAGAAAGAGCGCCGGCTCTGCGTCCTCCCAGCGGATCGCGACACCGCGAACTGGATCGCCCGCATGGCCAAGCTCAACGCCAGCGGCAGCCCGCTGCCCAAGACGAGCTCCGTCCAGAAGCTCAACTTCAGCCTCTACGACCTGCCACCCGAGCGCCCGGGATTCCTCGCGCGCAACAAGGCGCCCTCCCAGCACATCGCCGACCTTACCTTCTGGGACGCGCCCGGCGAATACTTCGAGGGTCCGATTCCGGATGAGCTGCTGCCCGAGATCGTTCGCGCCAACGGCCTCATCCTCATCGTCAATCCACTCAGCCAACCGACCGGCGGCAAGTCGGGGCACGGCTATTGGGACTTCTTCGACGGCGCGCTGACCTCGCTCAAGAAAGGCATGATCGCCGCGCGCGCCCGCGGAGACGCCGTTCCGGGATTGAACAAGGCGCTCGGCAAAATCTGCTATCCCGTCGCGATCTGCCTGAGCCAGGTGGACCGCGCGCCCGACCCGGAGCGCAAGGCGCAGGAGTGGCTCTCCGAGCTGCTCGGCACAGACGAGAGCTTCCTCAACGGCTGGCTCGAGAACCGGAAGGCCTTCACGTTCAGCTCCACCGGGCCCGCGGGCACGCAGGGCGGCATCGCGGGCAACGACCCCCAGCCGCGGCACATCATGTATCCGATCGAATGGATTCTCGGTCGCTATGCGAGGGATTGAGACAGGTCCTCGCTATGAACGTTCGCCGCCACGGCGCGCATGCGACTCGTCGCTCACACCCGCGCGGCCGCAGGCAAGCACGAGCGCGAACACGCTCCCCTCGCCCTCGCTGCTCGTGGCCGTCAGGTCGCCGCCCATTCCGCGCGCCAGCTCGCGACTGATCGCCAGGCCAAGCCCCGTGCCCTCGTGCGCGCGCGTACGCTTCGCGTCCACCTGAACGAACGGCTGGAAGACGCACTCGAGATCCGACGTCGCGATGCCGCATCCCGTGTCGGCCACAGTCACGACGAGTCGCTTGTCCTCCTCCGCCGCGCACGACAGCGTCACGCGTCCACCGGCCTCGGTGAACTTGATGGCGTTATTCAACAGGTTGAGCACGACCTGCTGCACCTTTTCCCCGTCGGCACGCGCGATGAGTTTCGTTCCGCACGACGCATGACGCAGCTCGATCTGCTTCTCGCGAGCGGCCCGTGCCACCAATGCCTCACACCGCGCGAGTAGCTCGTCCATCCGGACGTCCTCTACCGCGTAGTGAACCACGCCCGCCTCGACCTTGGCGTAGCTGAGCACACCATTGATCACGTCCAGCAACTGGCGCTGGCTCTGCTGAATGCGCTCAAGATCGACACGCTGGTCATCCGTCACCGGACCACGAACGCCGAGTCCCAGCAACTCGGCGTAGCCGCCGATGGCGTTGAGCGGCGTGCGGAGCTCGTGCGTCATCACGGAAAGGAAGTCGCCCTTCGCGCGGCCCGCAGCTTCGATATGCCGGCGCGCCATGATCGTCGCCGTCGTCTCGAATGCCGACATGAGCACGCCGCGCACGTCACCGCGCTCGTCGCGTATGGGGCTGTAGCCCAGGGTGAACCACGCGTCCTCCACGCTGCCGTTCCGCACGACGCCGCGCGGCGCGTCCTCGACGATGACTCCCTCCCCCGCGAACACGCGATCGATGATGGGTGCGCTGCCCTGCCAGAGCTCGGCGCAGCAGAGCTTCGCGTGCGCGCCCAGGGCGAGCGGATGCTTCTCCGCGAGGAGTGCGCGGTAACCATCGTTATAGATGAGCGTGTACGAATCGCTCCAGACGATGGCCATGGGAAAGGGCGCCGCGATCATGAGCGCAGAAACGGTGCGAAGGCTGGCGGGCCAATCCTCGACGGGGCCGAGCGCGTGGCGCTGCCAGTCGAAGGCCCGGCACAGGGTCGCCATCTCGCCCGTGCCTGCAAATGTGGCGAGCGCGGCCGAATCGTCGGTCATGAGAACACTGGCACTGGGGCGCATCGACAACGCTTTGGGGGCACGATCGGGGACGTGGATGCTCTAATGCACGTTCGAGTCCTGTCCGTTCTCATGGTCGCCAAACGACCTGTCAGGCGCGACGATTGTCCCTCGTCACCAACGCCGCACAGGCTCCGTAGGGATTGAGGCAAGGGGTCTATGACGCCAGCTTATGGCCCCGCGCGCTCCTCTCCCTCCGAAGCAGATCGATGCCCAACGCGACGACGAACCCGAGCATCGCATTACCGACCGATTCCCCTGAGCGAGCGATCTGGGGGCTGGTCGCCGATCGCTATGACGTCGTCGCACGCACGCCGACCCTCACCAGCGAGCAGGCGTTCCAGCTCTCGCATACGGCGGACATGGGCGACCCAAGCGCGCCACTCGACAACGCGGTCGCCTTCCTCGACACGCCCACCTGGGGCGCTGTCTTCGCACGCTACTATACGAACGCTCAGTCCGACTCGGCGAAGCGATTCACGATCGTCTACGACGTCATCCGCCCCTCGACGTCACAGCTCCGCTCCGCGCAACACAACGCGTTCCGCATCTTCCCGGCGCTGCCGCCGAGCCATTCCGTCGAGCAGACAGGCGAGCTTGCCGCGCCGACGCTCAATCACCACGCCGACGAAAGCGCGCGCCTGCGCGAGCTGCTCGAGTCCGAAGACGCCGGCACACTCAACGACGTCCTCGCCGCGGTGCTCGCCGACGGGCCAACGCTCTGGGTCAGCAAGACGCCCGCACTTCGCACTGTCGAGGCGATCGTCCTCGTGCTGCCGGTTGAACTGCGCCCGCAATTCACCTTCCAGACGTACACGCTCAACGCATCCACACACCAGCCTCGGCTCACCATCGCCGACGAGCATCTCAGCGCACCGAAGCAAGGCAAGTGGTCGCTCGTGTTGCCGCGCGACCGCGCACAGTTGACCGAGCGCGCGAGAACCGCCGCGCGAGCATTGACGGAGTTGGCGCGAGACACCGATCGCTATCAGCGGGTTCGTCGGGTCTTCAGCGCGCAAATCGCCGCCGACAACACAGCCCGCGACGGACTGCTCGGCGACGTCGAACGCCTACTGCGCCTCGAGGAGTTCAATGCTCGACGCGACCTGTCGGATGCGGCGATCTGTCTTCGCTCGATTGCCGCGGCAGCGAGTGAGCGGGAGCGCAACTATATGGCGACCGAGCTCGCGCAGGCAGTGGACGCGTCGGCGATCGCCGAAGGCGCGGCGGATGTCGTGGAGCGCGAGGGAGAAACGGGATGGCGGGGTGTCCGATACCTCGCCACGATCCTCGTGTCGCGTAGTGCGAGCGCTGGCGTCGAGCGCGAGGTGCTGACGGCACTCGCAACGACAGTGGCACAGGTACAATCGCTTCCGGACGCGGGCGAAGCACGCGCCGCACGCACAGTGCTCGCCGCATTTGCCGCGCGAAGCGGGCTGGCGGATGCACTCATCGCGCTCGCGCCTGAATCCGCGGACGCCGCAGCACTCGAAGAGATGAGCGGACGCGACGCAGTCGTTCAGCTGACGACACCGGTGCTGCAACCGCTCGCGCGAATCCTGTTCGCCGATGCGCCCGCGTCGGTCGTGAGTGCCGCCAAGCTGCTCGACGTCCTCCGCGGCGTGCGTCCCCACTTCACCGCCAAGCGTTCGTCGAAGCGCGCCTCGGCAATCGGCTTCGCCGCCGTTCGTCACGCGCTGTCGTCGGTCACGTCCGTGCCGGTGGCCAGTGAGATGGCGACGCTGTTGACGTCGCTCAACGAGTTCTGGAAGGCGTTCGCGCCCGAGGGAGAGCTGGAACGCGCGATTCACGCGCTCACGCTCCGCACGGATGCGAGTCGCGCCGGCGCCGAGGGCGCGCAGGCGGCGACGCTGTTGCTGTCGGCGCCAGTGGCGGTGAGCACGGCGGAGCTCGTCGGATGGGCGCGGCTGGTGTTCGCGCGCGAGGACGCGCCGGTAGCTGCGCGTGCGCGCGTCGCATCGCTGCTGGAGACAGGGAAGGCGCTTCCGCAATTGTCCGCGGCGGTCGGACCGCTGCTGCGCGGCGTGCCCGAGGCAAGCGGTCGAGCGATTCTCGAACCGGATTGGCTGCGCATCCTCAAGCTCGCGGACAGGGCGACGATCGGCGCATTCCTCGTCGACGCGCTCGCCAAGTCCATCGATGCAACGGTGGATGGTGGCGACGTTGGTGCCGTCGCGGACGCGTGTGTCGCGCTTGCCGACCAGGACATCCTCTTGACCGCATCGCTCGGCGCACCGGTGCTTCACGCGCTGGGCAGGTTGCGCACACGCGGCAACCATGCGAACGCCGCACTTCGACTGCGCCTGTGCTGCGCAGCGGTCGAGAGCGTTGGCGATACCGATGTCACGGACAGGATCGCCACCGACGTGTGGGGTGGCGATGTGCGCGACGTCGTGATTCCAGGGCGCCTTTGGCTCATCGCGAGCGCGCTGCGTCTCACGGATCGCATTCGGCCGTATCGAGAAGTGGAGCAGCTCAAGGACGCCGCACGCGCGAACCACGAGTGGCAACAGCGACTGCCGGCCGCGTTAGTGGAGGTGCTGAGCCAGTTCCTCAAGCTCGGTCGTAAGACGGGATTCTCCAGGCGGTCGTCCGCATCGACTCCGCGAGGAGGCTGACAGATGGATACGCAAGCAGTTCACTCGCCTGGTCCTCGCCGCGACGACTCGAAAGCAGGTCCTTCGCCTGTGGCTTCAAGTGAAGCTCCTTCGCTGGATGCTCCCTTCGACTCCGCTCAGGGCAGGCAGGATGACAACCTGCGCGAGACATTCGTGCTTTGGGGCGCGCGCGCGTCGGGCAAGAGCGGATTCGTAGGCTCGCTGTATGGGCTCTACTCGATGAAGACCACGCGCGCGCGGTGGACAGCGCATCCGCGCGACGCACTCACTGATCACACGGCGACTGAGCTCAAGCGCGCATACCTGGACCTCAGAGATCGCGGCAACGCGAAGACGGACATTCGCGAGCCGGTGCCGCTGCATCTCAACATTCGGCAGCTGAAGGGCGATCGAGACGTCGATGTCGTCGAGCTGTTTCTGCTCGATCCAGCGGGAGAGATCCTCACGGACGAGGCGTACCGGGAATCCGTGCTCGGCGCCAATGTCTACGGTCATGCCGCACGGTCGCGCGGGTTGATCTGGCTCGTCAACGTGGAGAGTTCGCGCGAGAGCCGCACGGACTCGCAGGCCGCGATTCTCCCGGAGCTCATCAAACTGCTCGAGGCGAGCGGCGGCGAGCAGATCGACATTCCCGTCGCGATCTGCCTCAGCATGATCGATCGCCTGCCGAATGACGAAGCGCGGGAGAAGGCGATCAAGGATCCGCGCTCCGCACTGCGCGCGCAGATCGGTGCCGCCGTGCCGCGATGGTTCGAGGCGCTGTGCCCGAATCACAAGTACTTCGCCGTTTCGTCGACGGGCATGCAGTTCGGAGTCGTCGAGCCAGTCAACGTCTCGGAAGTGCTCGACTGGATCGTGCAACAGGGACGCGCGTTGCCCCGTCGCTCCAGGAGCCTGGTCATCGCATCCGGCGACGCGAACGCAGTGACGCCGTCGAGCGCATCCATTGCTGAGCCGTTTCGACGTGCCACACCAACCGCTACCACGCTTGGCTTTGGCTGGCCGTCGGCGAAGCCACTCGTCGCCCTGGCAACAGCGTTCGGCCTCGGTTGGGGCGCGCTCACGTTCGGGCCCGGCATTCTCGCCGCGCGCTCGCAGCCCGAACCAGTGGTCCCGCCCACGCTCACGCCAGTGCTGGTGCGACAAGTCGCATCGAGTCCAGCCACGATTCGCAACGATGCATGGATGCGCGCAACCCGCGACATCGACTCGGCCGCCGCGGGTGCAAGCGCCGTATGGCGGAGTCGGTACGCACGCGCGCACGCCTGCGTCGTCGAGCGTCTCGATTGCGACGCGAGGCAAATCATCCGCGACTACACCTGGGCGGGTAGACTCGGCAACTCCGCTCAGCGCGCCGAGGCGAGGCGCGTGATCGATTCGTTGAGTGCTCTCGGTCGCCCGCAGGCTCGATGACCTTTGCCCTCGCCCTCCTGTCGTGCGTGGCCGCGGCGGTTCTCTTCGGCCTGGCGAGCAAGCGGCTCGCGGCATCTTCGCAGTGGGTCGCGACGCTGGGCGCAGTGCTCGTGCCGCTCGGCGCCCTCGTCTTCATGGTGCGAGGACACGTCGCCACGTCGACGCCTGATTCCTTTCAGGTGCTCGGCCAGTTTGCGCCATCGGGTGACAGCATCTCGGTGGGCCGAGGCTCCAGGGCCGACGTACGGATTTCCTGGCTCGCGACCGACACCACGAGCGTCGTGTGGGTTGCGCGGGACGTGGTGACGGGACGACGGCGCGTGACGGCGAGCGCCGGTGCGCCGGTGGTGTTCGCGAATGGATCGCCCGTGAATGCCGCGCGCGTCGGGCGCGCCGCAACGCTGACACTGCTCGGAACGGATTCGACTGTCGTGCGCATCACAACGCCGCGGTGGCCGCTCACCTGTCTCGCTGGATGGGATGCGCAGTGCGCGATTCGCGTGATCACGGTGCCTGCGAGCGGCTTCCGCCGAATCGTGCGCCTGACGAGTGAGCCGGTGACCGAAGCGGTGCTCGGCCAGGCGCGCGGTGCGCTGCCCGACTTCTCGCTCTTTCGCTCCGGGGGGCGCCCATACATCTCGAGCAGCGCGCCGCAGCGCATCCGCGTAAACGCGGACACGCTGCCAAACTCTGCGGAACTGCGCGGCGATACGATCGCGATCGGCCGAGGTGCAGATGCGGCGCGTCTTCGCTTCGTGGACGACGGCGCGTCCGGGCGCCAACGCATCTTCTACGGCGCGACACTCGCCTCCGACAAGTGGCTGCTCGGCGGGGACGCGACGCGCGATCGCTTCCGCGTGGTGTCCGGAAGCGTGGGCCCATCAGGCACGCTTCCATTGATCGAGCTCACCGAGTGGACGTCCGGGCGCGCCGCCCCGTACGAAGGCGTCCTCGCGCGCGACAACGACCAGTGGCGCTTTACGCACGACGGCATCGAGCGCCTCATCTCGACGGATTCCATTGCACTCTTCTCCGCGAACGAGACGTCGACTGCCTCGCGCGGGCACATCGTGCGCATCGCACGCGATGACAGCGCGGTGAGCCCGCTCGCCGTGATTGCGGCGCTGTGGGTTCTCGGAGCGTTGCTGCTGGCGTTCAATGCGGGAATGGCCGAGGGAGCGCTTCCTCCGCTCAGGACGGCCCTGCTGGGGCTCGCATACACGCTCGTCTTCGTGCGCAGCATGCTTGCCTTCCGCGTGTCGGTAGCGCCACCGTCGCTGGCGGATGCGCAAACGACGCTCATCGCGCTGCTCGTCGCGCTGCCATGCTGCGTCGTGCTCATCGAGCGATGGGCGTTGCTCTGGAGCGCGGTGAGCGACAAGCCGGCGGGACAATCGATGCGGCAGTGGATTGCCAGCCCACGCGGGCGCATGCGCGTCGCGATGAGCGTCGCGAGTCTTCTTGCAGTGCCGCTCCTGGTGCTCGCCGTCTCCCGCGGGAATACAGGGTTGACTGTCCTTGCCGGCACGATCGTCGTGCTGGGAGTCATCGGCCTGATATCCATCCAGCGCCTGCTGATGCCGCCGAGCGAGGGCGTGGGTGCATTGGCGTCGCCGTTGGCAATGCTGGACCAGCCTCGCGACCGCGACTTCGGGCTCGACCGGTTGATTCGCGCCGTCGGCATCCTGCTGATGCTCGTCGCATTCTACCTCGAGCTCTATCTCGCGCGGCGTGCGCCCTTCGTCGCGGTGGCCATGCTGCACGTCGGACTCGTGTTTGCACTCTGGCGCTTCGTTGCCCTGCGCGAGACGATCGGACCGCGCTACGGAATCGGCTGGCTGGCGCGCCGAGCTGCGCTGGTCGGTGGCGTGACCGGATTGCTCACGGTGATCGCCGCCGGACAGGCGGAGCCGCTGCGACCATTGCCACTCGCACTCGCGATCGGTGTCGTGGCCGCATTGATCGCTGCCGTCATCACCGCGTGGGTGGAGGCGCCACTCATCGGCCCAGTGCGCGGCGGTTCCTTCGCGCGACGCGACGTGCTGCCGCCATTGTGGGTGCTGGCGCTGCCGGCGGTCGGCGTGCTTGCATCGCAAAGCTCCGTCGTGCGCCGGTTCGGCATCACGCTCGGCTTTGCGCTTGGCGTCACCGCCGCGCTGGTGCTCGTGCGCGTGCTTGCGCTGCTCTGGCATCACGACACACGCGAGCGCATGCGCATGCTGCTGAGCGCGCAGCGCAAGCGGCTGTCGTACGGGCAAGCCGTGATCGCCCTCGTCCTCTCGGCGTCACTGCTCGGTGGACACCTGCTGGTGGACCGCGGCCTGTTGCAACTCGTCATCGGCGTGCTCATCGTCACGCTGTTCGTCGGCACCGCCGCGCTCGGCCGAAAGGCACTGGCGCTCCCAGTCATGTTGGTGCTGCTCTCGGCGGGGCTGTGGACGTACTTCGTGCGCATTTCCGACAGCCAGCTCGCGAGCGGGCCTGCGCAGATGAGCACACCGCGCATTCGCCACGCGGCGGCGCGCGCACCTGACGTGCTCCAGCGCCAGCTCGTGTACGCGGACGAGGGCAAAGCGCGCGAGATGGTCAACACGCTCATCCAGGACTGGGGCATCCGGTCACACGCGTCGCTCGGCGGCGCGACCGGCGACGGACTCTTCTCGCTTCCCTTCTCGGGACGTGCGATCGCCGCTCGCGAGGCCGTGACCGACAACGTCTACTCGGTGTTCGTGCTCGCCGAGCATGGTTTCGCCGGCGGTGTTGCGCTGCTGTTCGTCTATGTCGTGCTTGCCGGCGCGCTGCTCGTGGCCGCGTGGATCGCCGCTCGGACGTTCGCGGAGTTGCCGCGGGCGCTTTTGCTGACGGCGTGCGCCGCGTTCATCGCCGTGCCGGCGTTGTACATGATCGGCGCGAACGTCGGCGTCGTCGCGCTCACCGGCCAGAATCTGCCGCTGCTTGGCTTGCGCTCGGGAGCGGATGTCGCGCTGTTCGTGTGGATCGTGATGCTGGCCGTGGCCGCGTTGCCGCGCGCGGACCGCAAGTCCGTGAAGGACATCCAGCGCGACAGCGAGTACAGCCGGCAGATGAGTCGCGCGCAGGCCATGCTCGCGACCGTCGGCGTCGTGATCCTTTTGCTGGCCGTCGCCCTCGTTCGCCCGATCTGGGCGGCGACGCACGCGCAGGTCGGCCCGTCCTTCCGGCTCGATGGATACGCCACTGCGCTCGAGGCCCTCGTCTCGGCCGGCGATCTCCGCGTGCAGGGCGGTCGCATCATGGCCAACCCCACCAAGCCGCACCTCGTCCGCACGGGATCGCTCGTCGATAATGTGGTGCGCCGAGGGAATCGGGATGCGGACGCGCCCGCGGGCACGCACTGTCTCGACGCCGTGTCATGGCTCACCGCTCGGCGCGACAGCGTGGATGTCGGCACGGGGTGCTCCGTGGTCGGGTCGTCCGGCGGGCGAGCGAGTTGGAGCGGCGCGTTGACGACAGCGCCCGACGGCAGCGCATACCTGCTCGGCTCCAGTGGTCGCACGCTGACGACCGACAGGCACGCCGGTGCGCCGCTGGGCGTCTCGTGCCGAGACACGGCGAGCGTGCACGCGATGGCGTTCGATCTCGTCTGTGGCGCGACGCGCATGCGCTTCGCAGTGGAGCGCGACACGCTCCGGCTCTCAGCGTCCGGAACGCCGCCGTCAGTGAATGGCGAAGCGTACGCCGGCGCGTCGCGCGCGCTCGCGTGGGGAGACGTCATCAACGTTGTCGGCGCGGCGACGTTTGTTGTGGACACCGTGCCACGTGCGGCGCTTTCCGTTCCGCGCTGGCGGAACGGGGAGCGAGGGCGCGCGGTGATCGCCTCGTCGACCCCGTTGTTCGCGCGACTCGATACCCTGCTCGCGGCGGGGCTCAGGCTGCCCGATTCCGCGAGCGGACGCGACGTGGAGCTCACGCTCGACGCGCGCCTGAACGCCGAGATTCAAGCGGGTCTCGACAGCGTGTGCGTGGGCGCGCGGACGTGCTCGGCGATTCTCGTGCGGCCCGAGCATGGCGAGATACTCAGCATGGCGTCGCGGGTCGACACCATGGTGCGCGTGGACGCCTACTCGCCGCTGGATGCAAACTTTCGCAATCATCGCGCGGCGTCGGTGATCAAGCCGCTCATTGCCACCGCCGTACTGGCGCGGTACCCGAAGTTGACCACGCTTGCCGTGGAGCAACGGGCTGAGACATTCGAGACAGCGGCCGGATGGCCAATCTCCGGGAACGCGATGAGGACGCCTCGCCGAGGCTGCCCGAGCAATGCGCAACAGACCATCGAGTCAAGCTGCTTCCTCGCGACCTCCAACAATCTGTACGCAGTGACACTCGGCTTTCTCGGCGCGGCGGAACCGGGTGCGAACGGCATGCCCGCGATGGAAGACGCCGCGAGGGGAAGCGCATACCTCGTCGAGAATGCTGCGGTCGACAAACGTCCGCGCTTCGCGACGGTCAACAGTCGTCGCCACTATGGCGACTCACCGCTCGCGCGCGGACTCGCCGACTTCTTCGGTGCGGAGATCGGAGCGCGCGTTGGAGCATTCGACACGACGCTCTGGGCGCCGCTTGCCGAGGGTGGCCGGTTGCGCGTGAGCAGTGCGTGGCAGCGCGTGTCGCCCGCTACGCCGCAGCTCGACCTGGATGGCAAGCAGTTTCACGACCTGCATCACCTCGCGGGCTTCATGATCGGTGAGACCGAGAACAGCTGGAGCAACGCCACGCTCGTCCGCGCCGCGAGCCGCATCTTCACGGGAAAGGCCGTGGAGCTGCGCCTTGTGCGGCGTCTGGGTGCCGACGTCCTCTCGGCACCAGAACCGCCGGACCTGCGTATGGGCAAGGGAAGGGACGCGGTGCTGGACGGAATGAGCGACGTGGTACAAGGCATCGGCACGGCCAGGACACTTCAGGGCAGGTGGCCCGCCGGTGTGAAGCTCGTCGGCAAGACTGGCACGCTGGACTCGGACGGACTGTCGGGCACGTCGTCGTTCATGTTCGTCGGGAGTAATGCAACTGGCGGAGCGGCGTGCTCGGTGGCGGGCGTGATCCACGTGGAGGGGTTCGAGAATGCGACGACCGTTCCGCCTGCGGGGAAGGATGTGTTTGCGCGAGTGGTGCTGCCTGCATTGATGAAGCGCGGCCCATGGCGAGAAGCGCGGTGTGCGAATGCGACGGGTGGTGCAAAGGTGTTGACGTCGCCGAAGACAGATGCACGCGTGGCGACGAAGCAGCAGAACCAACAGCGGAGACCTCGGCGATGAGATCAACCCTGAGACGAAATGTTGCCGTCGCGATGAAGGTGCTCGCGGTCGCGGCGTGCACGGCGCCGCCGGACCAGCGCTTTGGGAATCGCGACAGCAGTGGAGGTGGCGTCGTGCTGCAAGCGGGCATGACCGTCGTGGATTCGATGCGCGTCGAGATCCAGCGATTGCGACGTGACGGTGAGGAGCGCGACAGCGCGCTCGCGCTCGTGCGCGCGACCCAGGAGTTGATCGAGGGTGTGGATCGTGAGCTCGCGGCGATTCCCGGCATGGAGGAGCGGCGGCTCACGCTCGAGAATGGGGCGGAAAAGCCCGGAGAGAGCGACCTTGCGCAGGCCGTGATGCGGAAGATCGCGCGCGTGAAGGAGCTGGCGGAGGAGTCGAATGCGGCAGTGCGCACCTTGAAGCAGCAGCTCGCGAGGATGACGAGCGCGCGCGACAGCCTGCGCGCCGAGAACACGGAGCTCCGCACGTCGATGCAGCACTTCATCGCGCTGGCCGAGGGACTCCAGACGGATCTCGCGCGAGCGAACGAGCGGATCGCGCAACTCGAGGCCGAGAACCTTCAGCTCGCGCAAAAGGTGATCGTCATCTCGGATACGGTGAGCGCGCTGCGGGTCCGCGAGCGGACGGTGTACGTCGCGATGGGCTCCGAGAGGGAGTTGCTCGAAGCCGGGGTGGTGAGGAAGAAGGGTGGAGTGCGGTTGGGTCCGTGGACGCCCGGGCAGACGGTCGTTCCCGCGGACGACGCGCCGAAGACCGCGTTTCGCGCCCTCGACATGCTGATGGACCGCGACATCGAGCTGTCATCCGACGGCGCGGAGTATCGCATCGTGTCGAGCCACAATGCCTCGCTGGTGACTGGCAGCGACGGCAACGTGGTGCGCAACCGAATCGACGTGCGCGATCCGGAGCGCTTCTGGCGGCAGTCGCGGTTCCTGATTCTGGTGCGGCAGTAGCGGCTCCGTGCACGTCACGAACAATTCCAGTTGATCACGGCCCGAACCTGCTCCCTCGAAACGCCCACCGTTTCCAACTGCTTCCGAAGCGCGGCGAGTGCTCGTTCCAGGCGACGGTAGAGCGGCTTCTGCGGCAGCGCCAAACCGCGCGCGATGTCGGCGATGCTCATCGAGTCGACAAAATGCATGCGGACGATGAGGCGTTCGTCTGCGTCGAGACTGTCGAGTGCCGAGCGTAGCGCGGCTCGGATGGCGTTCAGGTGCGTCAGGCGCTCCTCGACCTCTACCAGTTCGTCCGATCTCACTGGAGAAGGTGCGTCGACGGAGGTGTCGCCCACGACGACGGGTCGCAATGGCAGGCGTCGCGGAAAGCGCGAAGCAAGCTTGCTGAGCGCCCCATCGCTCAACCTCGTTGCGCCCGCGGTCCGCAACACCTGTCCTGCCTGCGAGAGAGGCCACCCATCGCGCTCGACAAGCATTTCCAGGCGGATCCCGACGCGACCCGAGCGGCGCGCAACCGCTGACGTGCGCCAACGCCCCCATTGCGTGACTCGGTACTCCTTGAACAGCATCGCGAGCACGACCGACAGGTAGGTCGCGATGGCGCAACGGCCACCAAACTTCCTGATGATGGCATAGTCGTCGTCCATTACGCGAGCCGTTGCCCACGAAGCGAAGTCCTCCGCGTCGTGGAGTTCCATGGCATGACGACGGGCCAGGACGCCAAGAATCCGCCGTATTGTCCCGAGATTCTGGAGAAAGAGTGCTTCCGGCTCCCTCTCATTCGATGCAGGAGAGGATGGTTGCGGTTGCAGGCTGCTCGTGGGCATCGGTCCTCCGCGAGATTGAAGTGGCGTCATCGGTCGACGCCATCAATCTCGAGTTGGTCCGTTCCGTGCTCGTGGCGCCCGCGTCCGGAGTGCGTGGCGGCTCCGTTCCGTGAGCGTTCGGCGCCTGTGCGCCCGCCAACGGCTACTCTCGCCGAATCTTGTCGATCAGCGCCCGCGTCTCCTTCGACGGCGCCGACTGAAACTCCCTGTCGAGGCGCTGGCGGAAGTTTTTGTACAGCTCGAGCGCGCCGGACCGATCGCCAATGCGGTCGAGAAGCACGATCAGCTTGCGGAGGTCCCGCTCATCCTGAAGCTCGGAGTCGATCGAACAGATGAACTGCGCGAGCCTGCCCACCGCGGTATGCTCGCCGTTGCGCAGGTGCTCATCAGCAAGTCCAAGCACCATCTTCATCGCGTCGCGGTTGTACTGCCGACGAATGGAGTCGAGCCAGTCCTGGTACGCCGGTGATCCGCCGAGGATGAAGCCCGGCATCAACTGTCCGCGAAAGAGCTCGTGCGCACGCTCGAGCTGACCGTTGTTGACCGCGTCGATGTACGCGACCGCGTCGCACCAGAGGACGCGGGGATCGATCCGCACCTCCTCGTCGCCACGCGTCTCAAAAATGGACTTGTCGAGGAACGAGCGAAGTACAAGCAGCAGCTTGCGGAGATTGGCGCGCGCGTACCGCTGTGCGGTCTCGGGCCAGAACAGGGTGGCGAGGTAATCGCGTCGCTGAAATCCGGCCGGTGAGCAAACGGCGAGGTACGCCAGCAGCGCCGTCGGCTGTGGCTTGCCGAGTAGCTCGTTTGCGCTCCTGGTCGGCACGCCGCTCAGCTCGATCCCCCCGAGCAATCGCAGTTCGATCATCTCGACATCGGACGAGTTCCTCGCGCTAGTGGCACGACAAATCTAAGCCCCGGGGCCTGCGTCGCCGGCATTGGCGTCGATGAGTGCGCGCAGGGTCTCGATCGTGTCGATCTCCTCCACTGGCTTGTCGGTGCGCCAGCGCGCGATGCGCGGAAAGCGAACCGCGACGCCGGACTTGTGGCGCGGCGAGCGCTGGATGCCCTCGAAGTGGAGCTCGAAGACCTGCACGGGCTCCACGTGTCGCACCGGGCCGAACTTCTCCTTCGTGTGACGACGAATCCAGCTGTCGAGTGTGCGGATCTCGGCGTCGGTGAGGCCGGAGTAGGCTTTCGCAAAAGGAACGAGGGCGTCGCCGTCGCGCACGGCGAAGGTGTAGTCCGTGTGGAGAAGCGCGCGCTTGCCGCTGCCAGGCTGCGCATAGAGCATCACGGCGTCCACGCTGAAGGGCTGCACTTTCCACCTCCACCAACTGCCCTTCCTGCGGCCGACGCCATACCCGGAGTCGAGACGCTTGAGCATCAAGCCTTCGGCGAGGTGCGTGCGCGAATCGGCGTGCGCGGCGCGCGCATCGGCCCACGTCTCTATCGGGACGGTGGGTGAGAGAATCAAAGCAGGTCCCTCGACACGCTCGGGACGACAATCGAGAGCAGGTCCCTCGACACGCTCGGGACGACAATCGACAGCAGGTCCCTCGCGACCCTCGGGACCGCAGATGACAGCAAGCGCGGCTCGACGTGCGGACATCGGCTCGGCTCGCATGTCGCGACCATTCAACTCGAGCAGGTCGTAGGCAATCAACACCACCGGGACGTCGGCAAGAATCCTCGGACCCAGCTTCTTGCGTCCGATTCGCCGTTGCAGCTGCGCAAATGGAAGTGCGGCGCCGTCCTTCCACGGCATGATCTCGCCATCGAGCGTCGTTCCATCCGGGAGCGACTCGGCCATTGCGACGAGCTCGGGGAAGCGGTCAGTCACCAGCTCCCCGCCGCGAGACCAGATGTACGTGGCGCCGTCGCGACGAATGACCTGCGCGCGAATCCCGTCCCACTTGCGTTCCACCTGCCACTCCGCCGGATGGCCAAGTGACTCGACGTCGCCCTCGATGGCGTAAGCGAGGTAGAAGGGGAAGGGACGCGAACGATCGGCGTCGCTCGAGTCCGCGGCGACGAGCTTCGTAAAGCTCTCGGCGGTGGGTGTCCAGTGTCCACTGAGCCGATGCGCGATGACGCCTTCCTCGATGCCGCTCGCGCGCGCGAGGGCGCGGACGACGAGCTGCTCCGACACACCGACGCGAAAGCCGCCGGTGATCAGCTTGTTCCAGATGTATCGCTCAGTGCCGTCGAGCTGGCGCCAGGCGTCGAGCACCGTTTCGCGCTGCTGGGTTTCGAACTGGTTCGCGATGGGGAGAAGTTTCTGCTCGACCCACACGTGCAACGGCAACGGCAGGTGCAGATCCTTCGCTTCGCTCAGGATGACACTCGGCAGAAGAAGCGCGATCGTCTCACCGAGGTCGCCGACGGCGTGATAGCTCTCCTCGAAGAGCCAGTCGGGGACGCCGGACTCGATCATCGCCCACTCCGCGATGCGGCGCATTGGGATCAGCCGCTTCGGTCTGCCGCCCGAGAGGAAATACACGGCCCACGCCGCATCGGCAGGCTCCGCGTCGCGGAAGTACGACACCATCGCCGCAACCTTGCGATTGGTGCTCGTCGTCGAGTCGATTTCGGCATAGAGGCGCGCGAAGCGTTTCATGTCAGAGCGGCTCCGTTCCCTCGCTCATCACGTCCAGGAAGCGCGCATAGCTGAAGATCCGGCCGCGTCTGCGCCCGGTGATCTCACGGACGACGCCGATGCCGGCCAGGCTCTGGAGCGCGGAATTGACCGTCGGCAGTGTGAGGCCGCAACGTACAGCGAGTCGCGTCGGAGTGTCGACCGGCCGCTGCTCGAGTGCGTGGTGCACGCGCACCGCCGAGCCGCTGATCCGGCCAAGCGCCTGTATCCGCGCGCGATCTTCCTTGAAGAGTGACACCAGCCGCTCGACCGTCGACACGGCGCCAGCGGCTGTCTCCTCCACCCCGGTCGCGAAGAACGTCAGCCATGCCTCCCAGTCGCCCGTGGCACGAACGCGATCGAGGTGCGCGTAGTACTCGTCGCGATGCTGCTTGAGGTACAGGCTGAAATAGAGCAGCGGCTGTTTCAGCACGCCCTCGACGCACAGCAGCAGCGTAACCAGCAGTCGCCCCACTCGGCCATTGCCGTCGAGGAAGGGATGAATCGTCTCGAACTGCACGTGCGACAGAGCCGCCTTGATGAGCGGAGACGTTCGCTCGGGCTTGTCGTGAAGCCAGTGCTCGAGCTCGCTCATGCACCGATGCACTTCACTTGGCGGAGGAGGAACGTATGCCGCGTTTCCGGGACGCGATCCGCCGATCCAGTTCTGGCTGCGGCGAAACTCGCCAGGATCCTTGTCCGCTCCGCGTCCGCTGGAGAGCAACACGCCGTGAATCTCGCGGAGGAGTCTGTTCGAGAGCGGAAACCCGTCCTTGATGCGACCGAGCCCGTGCTCGAGCGCCGCCACGTAGCAGGAGATACGTACCGGTCGCGCTTCGTTCCATTGGCAACTCGGCTCGCTAATAAAGGATCTTCAATGACCGGCTGAGTAAACTCAAATTAGAAGCCAACTTTAATCAACGTTATCAGACCATCGCCTCTTCACCCGCCACAGCCGGCTCCTGATCGTTCTCGCCCTCCCACTGGCTCGCGATGGCTATGGCGTCGAGCCCCTTTTGCTCCCGCAGGTAGCGCACGACCTGCTCCCGGTACCCGTGAGTCACCCAAACCCGTTCCGCGCCGGTAGCCGAGATCGCTTCGATGAGGGCGGGCCAGTCGACGTGGTCGGAAAGGACGAAGCCGCGGTCGATCGATCGGCGTCGCCGAGCGCCGCGGACGAGCATCCAGCCGGAGGCGAAGGCGGTGGACACGTCGCCGAAGCGGCGAAGCCAAGGGCTTCCCGCGGCCGATGGCGGCGCGATGATCAGGCTGCCGGCGTAATCTGTGGCCCTTGGCAGCGTCGCGACCGGAGAGGTCGCGTGTAGTGGCACGTTGCTGTCGCGATAATCCTGCGTAAGACGCTCGACTGCGCCGTGCGTATACACCGCTCCGATCTCAGCGTTGAGCACTCCGGCCAGGATGCGCTGGGCTTTGCCGAGCGCGTAGGCGTAGACGAGGGAGGCCCGGTTATTGGCCTTGTTGTCCTGCCACCACGCGCGGATCTCGGCGAAGGTCTCCTCCTGGGCGCACCATCTATAGATGGGCAGGCCGAAGGTGGACTCGGTGATGAACGTGTGGCAGGAAACCGGCTCGAATGGAGAGCAGGTTGGATCGGGTTCCGTCTTGTAATCGCCAGAGACGACCCAGACCTCGCCCTTGTGCTCGAGACGGATCTGAGCGGAGCCGAGTATGTGGCCGGCGGGAATGAGGGAGATCTGGACGTCGTTGATGCGGCGGGTTTCGTGGTAGTCCA
>JANOIJ010000420.1:0-8785 GCA_031407575.1 Gemmatimonadaceae bacterium
GCACGTCGTCAGAGCACGTCGTCAGAGCACGTCGTCAGTGCACGCCGTCAGTGCACGCCGTCAGTGCACGCCGTCAGTGCACGTCGTCAGTGCACGTCGTCAGAGCACGTCGTCAGAGCACGTCGTCAGAGCACGTCGTCAGAGCAGGCCCTTTGTTTTCACCGGAGGATGTGCCTTCCGAGCTTGACGAGCAGTACGATCACCCACGCGAACAACACCACCACCCACAATCCCAGCAGCCACACCGCCGCCTCATCCTGCAGTTTCACGAGGCCGAAGCACAATCCCGGAATGATGAGGAGCAACGCGAACAGCACCATCGCGACACTCCAGAATCCCGGCTTCTCGGGATCGGGCACGTGCGGTTCAGGCTCTGACATAGCGGCGACTCCGGTTCGCTGAGATGGCGTAGTATGCAAGCGCTCCCGCACAGGCCCACTGGATTGCAGACAGCCCGAGCGCAGCCACCGCGCCCGGCTTGATGAAGTCGAGAACGAAGCGCAGCGCGAGGTAGGCGGTGAGGAACGTACGAAACTCCACGCCCGCGCGCGGGTGGCGCCGCCGCAGCATCATGAGCGCCACTGCGAGCATCACGAGGAACGCCGCTTCGTAAAGCGCCGTCGGATGACGCGTCACACCGTCGCCAAGGTCCACTCCGGTTGGCCACGACGTCGCCGTGCCGTACGTGCGGTCGTCGAGTCCGGACAGAAAGCATCCGATGCGCCCGATGGCGATGCCAACGGCAAGAGGCATCGCAAAGAGATCACCGGTGGCGACGCGAACACCAATCGCGCGCTTCGTCAGCTCCACGGCGATGAGGCCGCCGATCAACCCGCCCACGATGGTCTTGCCAACCGGCCACTCCAGTGCCGGCTCGGACAGCCAGGACAACACGCGTCCGCCGAGCGCCCCTCCAACGAGCGCCGCAGCCGCGATCGACCATCGGTCGCGCACGGAAAGCACGTCCCCATCGCGACGCCGCGCGAGGATGAGCATCACCACGCCAACCACATAGCCGAGCAGCTCGAACACCACATGCGCGTGCACGCCGGCGATGTAGACGGGAAACGTCACAACGCCGCCGATGCCAGCGCGCGCAGCGGCGCGAGACGTGTCGTCTCGAGCTCGTCGCGATAGAAGAGATTGTACGTGTCGAACGGGATGAGCCGCCCGTCCGGATGCACGATGTGGATGCACGTCTTCTTCACCGAGCGCACGTCGAACGCGTGCGCATCGATGAACTGCACGATGAGCACACGGAAGACGTTCTCGTAGCCGAAGCTCTGCGGCGCGCTCACGCGCGGCAGGCAACACAGCAGGTCGTGCAGGCTGCGCGCCGATGATTCCGGCGAGTGGTTCGTGGCGAATAGCTTGAACAGCCCGGCCTGCACCGCGCGATCCTTCTCGAACAAGATGGTGTTGCGTCCGCCCTCGATGAGGATCTGCGGGTCGATCATGCCCGTGAGCGGGAGCACCTTGCCGTCGATCTTGAGCGCATACGCCATCGCCAGCGAGTCCGGATGACACGGCACCGGCACGATGTCAGCCGGCTGGAATACCGACGTCTGCTCGAGGATCTTGCGCCGCACCTCCGTGAGCGTGAGGCGATCCGTCGCCGGGTCGAACGACTCGGCGCGTCCGGCATGCTGGATCGGCTGGAACGTCACGCCGCGCACCGCCGGCTGTTGCACCGCGAAGTCGATGATCGCGCCCATCTCGTGGTCGTTGAGCCCCTTCTTGAGCGTGACGACCAACGTGGTCGAGATGTTCAGCGCGTTGAGCCGCTCGAGTGCCTTCTCCCTGATGCGCCGAAGGTCGGCACCGCGGAGCGAGAGCAGTCCGTCGCGCTCGAACGAATCGAACTGGAGATAGATTTCGAGCCCGGTCTTGTCCTCCGCCAGCCGCTCGGCAAATCCATCCTCGGTCGCGATGCGGATGCCGTTTGTGTTCACCATCAAGTGGCGAATCGGCCGAGCGCGCGCCGCGGCGAGGATCGCGAAGAAGTCGGGGTGAATGGTGGGCTCACCACCGGAGATCTGCACGACGTCCGGCTCACCCTCGTTGCGCACCACGGCGTCGAGCATCGCCTCGATGTGCTCGAGGCTGCGATGATTCTGCCGGTGCGTGCCGCTCGACGCGTAACAGATCGGGCAGTCGAGGTTGCAGGCGTCCGTCACCTCGACGATCGAGAGGCAGGAATGCTGTTCGTGATCGGGGCAGAGGCCGCAGTCATACGGGCAGCCCCACTTGATTTCCGTATTGAAGTGGTTCGGCATCTCCGGAGGCTTGATGAACACCTCTCGGCAGCGCCGGTAGTACTCGACGTCGTCGGCGACGAGCACGCGTTCGTAGCCGTGCACCGGGCATCGCTTCACCAGGAAGACCTTGGTGTCCTGGAAGAGGATCTTGCCGTCGACCTTCCGGAAGCACTCGGCACAGATCGAGACGACCGTGTCGTAGTAGAGGTAAGGCCGGACGCGCTCTGCCATGCGCCAAGTGTCTATCGTCGCAATCGCGCCCGCAATGTCCAGTACACGATCACGGCACATCGCCCAGATCGCGTCACGTCGCCTGCGGGCCACGTGTACCGCCGATACTCGGTGGGCACGGAGTCCGGTCTGACATACACCTCGATCGCGACCAGGTCCTCGGGAAATTGCGGAACGAATGTCGCTGCGGTCGCCGGCCGGCCGTCGACGAGCGACGTGACGCATCCCGACATCAACGACGTTCCGACATACCGCTCGGGCCCGTGTCGCGTCGGACGCACATTGACACGCAGACCCTTCATGTCGCGAAAGACGTCTGCCGTATACTGTGCGCCTTTGTCGTCGATGTCCGTGTAGTCGAGAAAGACGCCGCTGCCCGAGCGACGGCGACAGACGAAGCCTTCGAGCGAGAATTCCGCGCAGGTTCGTCCCGCGGTGACGACGATGGTATCGAGCATCGGGAGGTGCATGTCGAAGACCAGCCTGATCTCCACTCGTCCCCCTTTGGACAAGGCGACGTCAAACTGGGTGGGGCCGTAGCCCAGCTTGCGCGCGCGCACAAAGTAGCGGTCCGCGCCGAGGCCACCGATGGTGAACCGGCCGGCGGAATCGCTGCGGGCGCGGTGATCGCCCGGACGGATCATGATGTCCGCTCCGGCAACGGGACGCGAGTCGGCGTCATGGACGACGCCGGCGATGACGCCGCCGACAGACGACTGTGCGCCGGCGACCGCGGCAAGCGCGAAGACCAGTGTCGCCACGAGTCGTGAACCGAGGCTGATCGACATTCGGGGAAAGTCGGTCACGTGACGGGTTTCCTCAAGCGGCGTGGGAGACGGACAGCTACCAGGCCTAACGCCCAAGAGCCCGCTGAACCTCCGCGAACACCGGCGACATCAGGCCCCGGCGCGAGCGGCCGTGCGGATCCTGCATCGCGCGTATGGTGTTGACCATCTCGAGCGCGGTCTCCGTCACCGGTGGCAACTCGCGGTCCGATGCTCCGAGCGGCGTCACGCGTTCGCCCCAACGTACCAGCAGCGCACAGTATGTGAGTCCGCCGCCAAACGCTGGCATCAGGATGTGGTCGCCCGGCTGTACGCGACCCTGGCTCAGCGCTTCCACCAGTGCGACGGGAACCGTGGCCGCGCTCATGTTCCCGTATTGCGCCACGGTGACGATGACCTTCTCCATCGGGATGCCCGTGTACTTCGCGACCGCCTCGATGATGCGCAAGTTGGCCTGGTGTGGCACGACGAGGTTCACCTGCTCCGCCGTCATCCCGCACTCGCGCAATACCCTCGCGGACGACTCGGCCATGTGCTTCACGGCGTGCTTGAAGATCACCTGGCCGTCGAAGTCCCAGATGGTGTCGCCGAATGTGACGTCGAGCCCCGCGTAACCCGCGCCGAAGCCGCGTACGCGTAAACTCTGGCGCGCTTCCGCATCGCAACCCAACACGCTGCCGAGCAGTCCCTCTTCGCGCTCCGTCGCTTGCAGCACGACCGCCGCTGCTCCATCGCCGAAGAGCACGGCGACGTTGCGGTTGCTCCAGTCCATGTAGCGGCTGATGAGCTCGACCCCGATGACGACGGCGCTGCGCACGACGCCAGTCTTGATCATCGCGGTCGCGGTCGCGACTCCGTAGCAGAAGCTCGTGCACGCCGTATTGAGGTCGATGGACGCGGCGTTCCTCGCGCCGAGCCAGATCTGGACAGCCGAGGCGCTGTTCGGGACCGCCTCGTCGTTGCTCACGCCGCCGTAGATGATCAAGTCGACGTCAGCGGCATCCAGCCCGGCACACGCGAGCGCGCGCGCCGAGGCGACGGTGGACAGCTCGACCGCCGAGACGTGCGAAATGCGCCGCTGGCGCATGCCGGTGCGCGAGGTGATCCACTCGTCGTTGGTGTCGAGGAACGTGGAGAGGTCGGCGTTGGTCAGCACGGCGGGCGGCATACAGGCGCCCCATCCGGTAATCGCGGCGAACGTCATGGCGTGAGGTCCGACCGGTATCCGGTCGCGAACCCGATGAACCGCGAGACGTCGATAATCGTGCGCGCCGAGTACCGGACCGTGTGCGCGTCCACGCGCTCGACCCCCGGCAGGTACGCCATCATCTCGGCTGGCGTGTAGTTCTTGTAGGTGAGTTCCAGCTGGACCGGCCCGCGCACGACGAATGGCTTCATCTCGCGCAGCCGCTCGATGGCGCGCTTCGCGGCAGCACGGATGAGCGCTTGCGATGCCTCAGGCGTGATCGTCGCCGCCGCGTGGAAGCTGATCGCCTGCTTCACGACCACGCCTTCTGCGGTCGGCGCCAGCTCCTTCAACTCGGCGACCGCATCCGCGTCGCCCGAGATCAATGCCACGGGCACGCCGAAGCGTCCCGCGATCGTCGCGTTGATGCCCGACTCCGCCGTCGCGCGACCGTTGATGCGCATCGCAGCGAACGTCGCGCTCGATATCGTGTGCGCGCGCACGCCGCGCGCATTGGTCGTCGCGGTGTGGTAGCCGATGAAGAAGGCCGCGGAGAACGTGGAGTCGATGCCCTCCATCATGCTGAGCGGACGCGGCGAGCCGCGAATGATGGTGACGTCGGATGGAAAGCGCTCGATGAGCAAGTTTTGCATGTTGCCGTGCGAGTCGGCAATCACGAACTGCGTCGCGCCGCCCTGCCGCGCGCCGTCGATGGCCGCGAGGGCCTCGGCGGTCATGAACTCGCGGAACCGCGCATACTCGAAGCCGGTTGGACCGAGCTGCTCGGCAGTGACGACGCCGCCGATGCCCTCCATGTCGACGGAGATGAAGACCTTGACGGGCCGCTGCGCATGCGCCGCCGGCGCGGCGATCACTGCGAGTGCGGCACAGGCGAGCATGCGGACTGTCGCTTTCATGGCGTCACCGGTCCGAGCGGGCTTGGTGCACAGCCCTGCGTCTGGGCCGTATAGACCGCGCTCACGATCTGCCAGCCGGCCGCCGTCCGCAGCAGGTCGAAGATGTCGATGCCGCAATGCGAGAACTTGCCGTCGAGGTGGAAGTCGTAGGGCGTCCACACGCTGGCGATGTCTCCGCTCAGGCTCACACTCGGATTCCACATGCGTTCGAGAAACTTCCGCTTCGACGTCGCGATCATGGCGATGTATTCGGAGTCGGACTGGTGCCGCACCGTTCCCGACGCACCGGTGCGCATGGACGACAGGCGCGCGCCCGGTGCGAGCACCGCGCGTGACACGACTGTATCACCGCGCGCCATGGCGTCGAAGAAACGCTGGACGACAGCGACGACCGCGGCCGAGTCGGTGGACGTCGCGACCTGCGCCACCGCGATGTGCGGCGACGCCAGCCAAGCGAGCGCCAGGCAAGCGAGCGAGCGAAAGAGTGGGCGCAGGCGCATGAGAGATGTGCCAGGTGGTGAGCAGAGGGAGGGACGGACAAGGTGTGCCATGTCGAGAAGTTGCGCGACCGCCGGTGCCTCAACAATGGCCAGAATCGGCCGAACTCTCCGTCAGGCGACCGCGAAGCCCAGTTGCTCGGCGTTCGCGCGGACTCGGCGATCGCGCGTGATGACCGTCACGCGCGTGCGAATCGCGCCGATGCGCTCGAGGCTGGCGAGATGGATCGCGTCAAGTGATCGCACCGGCTCCGCCGGGAATAGCCGACCCGCACGATCGAGCACGTCGTCCGACACTGGGATCGTCGCGCAGCGCCGCTGAAGCGCGACGATTCCGTCCCGCGCCGATTGCTCGTCAGGCGCGGACAGGCGTCCGGACGTGCGCGCACGAACGAGCCCGCGCGCACACTCCGCGAACGTGAGCGCGGACGTCACCACGCTCGCGGTGGTCGCGAGGAGCGCGCGCACCCCACGATCATCCTCCAGCAGTGCCGCGAGGAGCGCGCTGGACTCGAGGTAGTAGACCGCCGACGCGTCCGGAGACGCACGCGACGACTCGTGGACGGCACGTCGGCGCGGCTTTGTCGACGCCTTCCTGCGTCTACCCGCCACGATCCTCGTCGATCAAGGCCTTTGCGAGGCCGCGCCTGGAGCGCGGACGTCCAAGCACCGGCCAGGAGACGAATGGCTTTGCCTGCTCGATCGCGGGTCGTACTGCTCCTAAAGCCACGAGTCGCTCCAGTCCGTCTGGTTCGTCTTCCCGAGACGGGGGCGGAGTCAATCGGGCGACCACACGGCCATGATCCGTCACGTCGATCGACTCGCCGTCTGCGACCCGAAGGATGACCCGACTGAGGTTGTTCTTCAGATCACGAATGCCGATGGAGGTCATTGTGTAAATGTAGCCACATTTTTGCAATGTAGCTACACTCGGGATCCAATCCTTCAGGCTTGTCATCCTGAGCGAAGCGAAGGATGACAACGCCGCTGGATTGCCCTCGTACGGATCGAACTCGTCCACGCGACCGCCTCGCAGCCATCACTTGCGAGCAGCAGCGATCAGGGCGCGCGCGGTGGCAAGCAACAGCGGAACCGCCTCGGCGGCAGACAGGATCTGTGAACTCACAAACGCACCATTGATGAGCAGCGAGAGCTGTCCGGCAAGTTCGTTCGGACGCTTTACGCGCAGTCGTCCGGCAACCCCTTTCAGGCGCCGCCGGAGTTCCTGCTTGTGGGCAGTGGCGACCTTGCGAGCGGGATGCTCCGAGTCGGGAAACTCGGCCGCCACGTTCAGCTGCGGACACCCACGATAATTGGGCCGCGCGACGCGTTTGCCGATCCACGCGAGATGCGCATCCAACTCAGCACCGGGATCGTCCTCGTGGCGCTGCGCGACGCGATCCCAGGAACGCCAGAAGTCCGCGTCCTCACGCTGCAGGAACGCGGCGATGAGATCGTCCTTGGTGCGGAAGTGGCGGTAGAGGCTCGTCTTGGCGACACCCGCCTGTTCGACCACGAGGTCGACGCCCACGGCGCGCACGCCCTGACGATAGAAGAGTGCCGAGGCCGTCTCGAGAATACGGTCCCGCACCTGCGCTGGGCTGCCCGATGCATCCTTGGCGGCGGTGCTGTGAGTCCTCCTCGACATTCACGAACCTCCAGATCGGCGTGGTAGCACGGCGCTTGACGCGCAACGGCACGACGGGTAGCGTGTGGTGCGCAATGAAACATACAGGTCTGTAGCGTTTGGAGCAACTATGTCGGCTCGGCGGGAACAGTCAAGGACACATGCGCGGACGGTCGCCGTCTTCGGCGCGTCGGGGCATACAGGACGTTTCGTCGTCGCGGAGCTACTGCGCCGCGGGTTCGTACCCGTGGCCGTCGGTCGCGACGCGGGAAGGCTTGCAGCGTCGGGGTTCCAGGACCTCGGCGTCGAGATCAGGACCGCCTCGATCGACGATCCGGCGTCGCTCGATCGTTCCTTCGCCGACGCGCTCGCCGTCATCAACTGCGCGGGACCCTTTCTGGACACGGCTGACGCAGTGGTTGCTGCCGCCCTGCGCGCGCGCATCCACTATCTGGACGTTACCGCGGAACAGGCGAGCGCTCTGGCGACGTTCGACACATTCGACACCCCCGCTCGCGAGGCTGGCGTCGTCGTCGTTCCGGCGATGGGATTCTACGGCGGCCTCAGTGATCTCCTGGCCACAGCCGCCATGGGCGACTGGGGCTTTGCGGACGAGATCCGCATCGGGATCGCGCTCGACAGTTGGCGGCCGACTGCGGGCACGCGCCTCACCGGCCGGCGAAACACCGCTCCTCGGCTCGTCGTCGCCGAAGGGAAACTGACGCCGCTGGCGCAACCCGCGCTGGACACGGCGTGGGACTTCCCGCCGCCGTTCGGACGACAGGACGTCGCTGAGATTCCCTTCTCGGAGATCGTCGTGATCGCGCGACACCTCAGGACGTCCCACCTTCGCACATATCTCAATCTTGCGCCGCTACGGGATCTTCGAGATCCGGCCACGCCGCCGCCGGTGGCGGCCGACGCCTCGGGGCGCTCGACGCAGACGTTCCTTGTCGAGGTGATTGTCCGGAAGGGCCGAGACACGCGACGGGCCACGGCGCGAGGTCGGGACATCTACGCCGTTACGGCGCCGCTCGTCTGCGAAGCTGTCCAGCGGATCCTCGAGGGGGCGGCAGCGAACAGCGGCGCTCACGCACCGGGCGCCCTGTTCGACACGAGGGGTTTTTTGGAGGCGCTTTCGCCGGAACCTCTCGCGTTCCAGACCAACGCCGAAGAGGTTGATCGCGGCTAGTCGACTGAGTGCGCCCTCCATTTGCGGAGCCTGCTGTAAACTCGAAGGCGGTTGCCTTCGGGCTCGAGTCAGCTGGCTTCGCACGAACGTGC
>JANOIJ010000275.1:0-3087 GCA_031407575.1 Gemmatimonadaceae bacterium
GACACGACGCACGCAGACGGCGCTGGAACCGCGTTTGGCGTCGCGAGTTCGTGAACGCATTTTCTTTTTAGGCTCTTCGGGCTTCCGTGTGGGTCGCGTCGAGATTCTCAGTGATGCGAGTGGTGCGCGATTCAGTGAGCACGATTGGGAAGTCGATGTCGCCGATCTGTTCCGAGTGCAGTCGGCCTTCAGGACACGGCGACGATGCCAACGGTCTCGTGTTTCTGCCTGCTGATGTGGTGGGCTCCGCAGTACCGTCGTATCAGCGTGATCTACACGCCCAATCGGCCAGATTGGCGTCAGACCTGCTGCCACGTCACGAGCACCACGCCTGACGCTAGCGTCCGATCCCGATCCCTTGAGCCAGGACAATGTGATTGCCAGCCCACAGGCTTCCCTGAAGAGTTTCCTTTTTGTCTTTCTGCCTTCTGCAGTTGCAGCGTTCCCAGCGTGCGTCGTGTCAGCGTTTCCAGCGTTCGCCGTCTGGGTTAAGGCCGGTTTCTGCCGTTTGCCTCCGTCCGCATCGCCGATGTGAGGCCGAGCATCACGCACCTCCTGCTGCGGGGCCCAAGGACCTACGCCAGGAAGCGTGCTTCCAGGCCCCGGAGCAGCGTTGGAATGAACCCACCGAACGCCCCGTTGCTCATCACGAGCACGACGTCCCCGGGCTGCGATTCACCGATGACGCGGTGTGTCATCTCGTCCACCTCGCGCGTCGCGTCGGCATCGATGCCCTTCGCGCGCAACGCGTCCACGACCTTGTTGATGTCGAGCTGTTCATCCACCGGCACCTTGTCGTGCGGCTCCGGTACGCGAATGGACGCGCGCGCAGCGCCGTCAAACGCCGAGGTGTACTCCACTTGATGGATGTTGCGGCGGCTCGTGTTCGAGCGCGGCTCGAAGACTGCCCATAGCCGGCGCTCGGGGTAGCGGAGCCGGATCGCCGTGATCGTCTCGCGCACGGCGGTGGGGTGGTGCGCAAAGTCGTCGATGACGAGGATGCCGCCCACCTCGCCGCGGATCTCCTGCCGTCGCTTCACGCCACTGAACGACGCGAGGCCGTCGCGAATCTGGTCGGCGCCGAGCCCCAGTGCCCGACACGCAGCGTACACGCCGATGGCGTTTTCGACGTTGTGATGGCCGGACATTGGGAGGAGGAACTCCCCCGCTGCTCCGCGCGGCTCGCGGATGGCGAAGCGAGCGCCCTCAGGCCCGAAGCTGAGACGCTCGGCGCCGTAGTCGGCGTCGCCGTGGGCGGCGTATGTCGCGACCTGCGCGCGCGACGACCGGCGCGCGATGGCAACCGCGTTGGGATACGACGCCGCGACGGCGAGAAATCCATCGTTGGGGAGAGTGGCGGCGAACTTGTCGTAGGCCGACTCGTAGTGCGCCATGTCGCGATAGATGTCTGCGTGGTCGAACTCCACGCTGGTGAGCAGCGCCGTGCGGGCGCGGTAGTGCAGGAACTTGGGTCCCTTGTCGAAGTAGGCGGTGTCATACTCATCGCCTTCCACCACGACGTGGGGTCCGTTGCCATTGCGGAAGTTGCCGGCGTAGTTGAGCGTCACGCCGCCCACGAGGAACGTCGGATCCGTGCCCGCCGAAACGAGCACGTGCGACAGGAGCGCAGATGTGGTCGTCTTGCCGTGGGTTCCCGTGACGACCACGCCATGCTTGCCGGCGAGGACGAGTGATCCAAACGCCGCGGGAAAGCTCATCTGCTTGATACCGCGCGCGCGAACCGCGCTCGCTTCGACATTCACGCGCCGGATGACGTTGCCGATGATCACGAGATCGGGGCGCGCGGCGTCGAGGTTCTCGGCGGCGTAGGGAGTCATGACGTCGACGCCCCACGCGGCGAGCATATCGCTCATCGGCGGATAGACGCTTTCGTCGCTCCCGGTGACGTGATAGCCGGCGGCCTTGAGCATGCCGGCAAACGAGCCCATTCCCGTTCCGGCCACGCCGACGAGGTGAATGCGCGTGATGGAGCCGGGCGCGATGTCGGTGAGGACGTTTCCGTTGTCGTCGGGCATGTGGAGCGAGAGGCGATGAAGGCGGTCAGGCCGGGAGCTCGGAGACCTGGAGGACGAATCCAACGCCGCGCCGCGAGCCGATGCGAATCGTGGCTCCCGCGTCCGCGAGCTTCTTCCGGATGCGGGCGACGTTGACGTCCACGACGTTCGAGCCCGGATCGAAGTGCATGTCCCAGACCCGCTCGAGCAGCTCGGCGCGGGAGACCACCTCGTTGACGTGGAGCATGAGGTGCTCCAGCAGGGGAAGCTCCTTGGCCGTCAGCGTGACTTCCGCGCCCTGGACGTACAGCTGCCGCGTCAGGCGGTTGAGCGTGACGTTGCCGCAGGCGAGTTGCTCCGTTCGAGTCGCGCCACCGCGGCGTACGAGGGCGCGGAGGCGAGCGCGGAATTCCTCGATGACGAGCGGCTTGGTGACGTAGTCGTCGGCGCCGGCATCGAGCGCGCGCACCGTCATCGCCTTGTCGGTGGTGCCGGTGAGGATCATGATCGGCGTGGGTTTGCCGTTGCGGCGCAGTGCCTGGACGATGGAGATGCCGTTGCCGTCCGGGAGGCCGAGGTCGAGGACGATGGCGTCGTAGTCGGTGACCATGGCGCAGGTGAGTCCTTCCTGCGCGGTGTTGGCGACGTCGACGGCGAATCCGTCGGCCTCCATGATCTGTCGGCTCAGCAGGGCGCTGGATGGATCGTCTTCAACGAGCAGCGCTCGCATGGATGACTCTGGGGGAGGAGTTACGGAGAATACGGATCGAGAGGCAGACGCAAGAATAACAAAACCGTAATGATTGTGACGACATCACGTAATACTGACCTGACCATTATGCTCCCGTAGCAATTAACGACACTTCACAAACACCCTACGGAGAACCGGTCAATGCTCACCAACATCAAGCGCTCTACCTTCGTCGTCCTCGCCGCCCTCGCCGCTGCTGCCCCGGCCGCCCAGGCCCAGACCGCGACCCAGACGGTGACCTACGCCGTCAACGCGATCAACCAGATCGCCTTCGTCGGCGCCCCGTCGCTGACCATCACCACCGCCGTTGCCGGCTCCGCG
>JANOIJ010000064.1:0-5135 GCA_031407575.1 Gemmatimonadaceae bacterium
CGTCTCCCGACGCCCTGCTCGTCACGCGAAAGGTCCTCAAGATACTGATTGCCCTGAACTACCTCATGGGCTTCCTCATCCTGGCCCTCCTCGTGGCGAGCCTCGTCGCCGAAGGACCCGTAATGGCAGCGCTCGGCGCAAAACCCTCGAGCAGCAACATCCTCGGCATGCGGATGATCATGGTGATCGGCATCGGCGCGGCGCCGCTCACGCACATCGTGCTGTCTCGCCTTCTCGCCATCGTCGACACCGTCCATCTCGGAGATCCTTTTGTCGCCGAGAACGCCGCGCGACTGCAGCGTATCGCGTGGGCGGTGCTGGGGTTGGAGCTGACACATCTCGTCGTCGGCGCCGTGGCGGCGGGCGTCTTTTCGGCCGGCGAGCCGATCGACATCGGGTGGCGCTTCTCGCTCACGCGGTGGCTGGCCGTGTTGCTGCTGTTCGTGCTCGCACGCGTGTTCGAGACCGGCGCGCGAATGCGCGAGGATCTCGAGGGGACGGTCTGACGATGCCCATCATCGTCAAGCTGGACGACGTGCTGTACGCGCGCCGAATGACGCTGACGGAGTTGTCCGAGCGCGTCGACCTCACGCTTACGAATCTCTCGATCCTCAAGACGGGCAAGGCGCGCGCGATCCGATTCTCCACGCTCGAAGCCATCTGTGAGGCGCTGCAATGTCAGCCGGGCGACTTGCTCGAGTTTACCGCAGCCTCGGACAGCGACGCGACCTGACCTCTATCGCGCCGGCTCAACTCTTCGCATGCCGTGCAACGACCCAACGCTCGGGAGGACAAAGTGCAGATCCTTCGCTGCGCTCAGGATGACAACCAACCCAAAAGAGGTCACCATGCACGAACTATCCATCTTTCGGCTGAACCTCTTGAGAGCCACCTACCTCCTCATCCTGGTGGGGCTCGCAATCCAGATCTGGCCGCTGCTCATCGCGCCGCCACTGGATCTACCATTGATGAAAGGCGTGGTGCGCAGCGTGCTGGCGACGGTCTCGCTACTGGCCGCGCTTGGGATTCGCTATCCCGTGAAGATGCTGCCGCTGATGTTCTTCGAGCTCGTATGGAAGTCCATCTGGATTCTGGTATTCGGGCTGCCGCTCTGGCGGAGCGGCCAGATGGATGCGGAGGCCGCAGAGACGATGCTGGCATGCGGGATGGGCGTGATCTTCCTGTTCGTCATCCCATGGGGCCATGTGATGGACACCTACGTGAAAGCGCCTGGCGATCGTTGGAGGAGCACCACCTGATGCGTCTGTCCTGCCGCGCTGTTCGGCACGCAGGACCCGACGTCGCTCATGCGCGCGCCAGCATCCCTGCAAACAGCTGGCAGAAGACTGCGCCGACGATCGCCATCGAGAGGCCCCAGACAAGGAGCTGCCGGAAGAGCACCCGACCCTGTGCTTGATCCACCACGGCCGCCACGCAGAGGGCGCCAAGGGTGGAGAGCGGAGAGACGTCCACGACGGACGCGCCCACGTTGATCGACAGCGCCAGTGCAAGTGGATCGCCGCCACCGAGCTTCTGCACCAGTGCGCCGACCGTGGGCAGGAATGCCGGGAGCACGACGCCCGACGTGCTGCTGTACGTCGAGATGAGCCCCACGACGAAGGCGAGCACGCCATTCGCCGTGGCCGGTGTGGCCAGCCGCGCGAGCAGTGTCGTGAACAGATCCATGCCGCCGGTCTTCTCCAGCAGCGCGACGAGCAGCGACACGCCGCTGACCATCATGATGATGCCCCACGGCACCTTCCGAATCGAGGCCGCTTCGTCGGCGGTACCAAGGAGCAGCAACGTCGCTGCCGCCGCGAATGCGCTGAGCCCTGGCTGCAGCCTGAAGACGATGACGCCGAGTATCCAGGCGACGATCACCCACGCGGTGAGGAGCTGCCCCGATCCCAGTGGCTCGCGCGCCGCCTCGATCGGCGACGTCTCTGCAGCCGCGACGTGCTTCCGGCCGAACAGGACGTACGCGCCTGCGGCGACGACCGCGTGCGCAACGAAGCCCGCGAACCACACCTTCCATTCGTGACCTCCCACGCCGCCCTTTGCCATCGCCGCATTGGCGATGATGCCGACGGACGAAACCGGCGAGAGATTTCCCGCATTGGCGCCGTTCGCGACCATGAGCGCCGTGAGCAGCGGCGGCAATCCGGCGCGTGCACCGATGATCATCGCGAGCGGAATGACGAGCGCGACGCTGGAAATCGCGCCGGGTCCAACGCTGGCGATCAGGCAGGCGATGAGAAAGAAGAGAACCGGAATCACCCGTGCGTTGCCGCGCGCGCCCTGCACGGCGCGCTCGGCCAGGCGCGCGAGCGTCCCGTTGACCTCCGCGATGGCGAACAGCAGCGTGACGCCCGTGAGCGTGAGAAACAGCGAGACGGGAAAACCGGCCATGACGGCGTCGGGCTTGAGGCCCGCCACGTACACGCCGACCAGCCACGTGAAGGCGATCGCGAGCAGTCCGACGTTGATGCGGGACGTCATCGAGAGGACGATCGCGATGACGAGCGCGGCCAGCGACGCGATGGCAGGATTCAATGGCGAGTCATGATGGAGTCCACGCGGGCAGCAAGTGCTTCTGCACCTTGCCGAGCGCGGTGCGCGGGAACGCGTCGACGCGAATGAATGCGCGCGGCACCTTGAAGGACGCGAGCTGTCGGCGGCAGCTCGCGTCCAGCGCGGCCACGTCGAGTGCGTCGTCCGTAACGAGGTACGCGATTGGCAACTCGCCGCGGCGTGTGTCCGGAATGCCGACGACGACTGCCTCGCGAACGCCGTTCTCCTCGAGAAGGAGCTCCTCGATCTCGCGCGGATAGATGTTGAAGCCGCCCGAGATGATCAGGTCACTCCGGCGGCCGCAGAGCGTGAAGTAGCCGTCGTGCGCACGCTGTGCCAGGTCTCCCGTGCGGAACCATGCGTCCTTCGTGAACGCCTCGGCGTCGGCTTCGGGGCGGCACCAGTAGCCGCGGAAGACGTTGGGTCCACGCACGAGGAGCTCGCCAGTCTCGCCGTCGCTCACGTCGCGCAGCTCCGCGTCCACGATGCGCGCCGAGATGCCGGGCAGCGGGAAACCGACCGTTCCTGGGCGGCGCTCGCCCTCGTACGGGTTGCTGAGGTTCATGAGCGTCTCGCTCATTCCGTAGCGCTCCAGGATGACATGGCCGAAGCGGTCGCGGAACGACTCCAGCGTACTCGCCGGGAGTGGCGCCGATCCGCAGACGAACAGGCGCATGCGCGCACCAATTCGCCGAGCGAGATCGGGCGCGAGCTCGAGCAGACGGACATACATCGTCGGCACGCCGAAGAACAGCGTGGGCTGGAACTCCTCGAACAGCACGGCGGCACGGGTGACGTCGAAACGCTCGGCGAGCCGCATGCGGCATCCGCTGATCAGCCACGTCACGAGACCATTCGCCAGGCCGTGGACGTGGAAAAGCGGAAGCACGGCGAGATAGCGGTCGTCGCTCGTGATTCGCCAGCAGGTGACGAGGCTGGTGCCGTTGGTGAGCAGGTTGTTGTGCGAGAGGACGGCCCCCTTCGCGCGCCCCGTCGTCCCAGATGTGTAGACGATCAGGGCCGGCGCATCGCCGTCGAGCGCGGCGCGGACACGCGCCTTCGGCTGCGTGGCGGCGCTGTGTGTGAGCTCGTCGACATCCCACAGCGTCACGTCGCCCGGGAACAGCGCACTGGCGCTCGCGGAGTCGCTCGTCACGACCGCGATGGGCTCGGCGTCGGCGATGATGTGCGCGATTTCCCGCTCGCGGTACAACACGTTGATCGGCACGAGCACGACGCCGAGCGTGACGCAGGCGAGCAGCAGATCGATGTACTCGACGCGATTCGCGAGATGCAGGGCGAGGCGATCGCCGGGCTTCAGTCCTCGGTGCGCGAGCAGGTGCGTCAGGCGATTGCGGCGCGCGTCGATGTCGCCGAAGGTGAGCGTCGCCAGGACGCCATCGGCGCCCTCGTAGTCGAGTGCGATGTCGTCGCGCCGCCCGATGAGCGAGAGCTCGAAGAGGTCAGCGAGTTGCACGGCCCAGCACTCGGGGGACCATCGCCGCCGTCGGCAAGCGCCCAGCTAAGGATGAGCGCCGACATGCCCGCATCACGAGGTCGCCGGAACCGCGATCAGTGGCGGAAGTGCGTTGAGGGCGGGCGCAAGCGGTCGCATCTCGTGATTATAGAGGTACGGCCCTTCGAAGCAAGTCGAGGTGGACGGTGCGGACGACGGCGTGCGTCGTGTCAGCGTTCCCAGCGTTCGTCGTCTGGGTCCGACGCGGCTCGCCCTTCGTGCCTCACCGCCACCCGTCACTCAGTCACACGCCGAAATCTGCCAGAAGGTGGCAGACGCTCCACCCAGCCCTGAGTACACGGCACCGACGCTGTGACCGCACCGGTTCACGGCGTTCGCGCGCCCGGTCGTGGCTGCAAGCGGCATCGGCAGAAACGTCGGCTGTCCAGTCGTGAGGTACGATCCCGGTTGATCGGGAGCGAATACGCCCACGACCCGTAGGCGATCTGAAATTCCCCGCGCGGCCGTGACGGGTGGTGGCTGCATCAAGAACCCGAAGCCCGGCCGCCAGAGAAATCCGTATCCCTGATTGCCTGCCAGCGCGACGCCTGCGCCGGCGATAACCCCGTTGACGTTCAGGTCGAGACCCGCTGCCGCGCCGCCGATCGCGCCGAGATCCACGAACGTGCCACTCGGACTCCATCGGGCGGCGTGTGTGTTTCCCCCGATGCGCGCCCACCCGGTGACCGTGCCATTGGCCGCGACGGCCTCCGCGCCACTCGCGTCGTAGGGAGCACCGGGATGCAGATTGTCGAAGCCTGAGCCGACGGCGACGCGATACGCCCGGCGCACACCACCGCGCACGAAGGAACCGACAATGATGTTGGTGTTGCTGATATCCTTTGCCTCACTGTCCGATGTACCAGCCGGCATCGCGACTGGCAGGAAACCGGATCCGGCCGTCCAGACGAAGGCGCGCATGTTGTTGGGCTGGTATGCAGTCACGGCGACGACCATCGCGTCCGTCAGTGCGTAGGCCACTGCTGCCGCGTAAGGAATCGGCCTGCCGATCACATTGCCTCCGCCCAGGCTCGGCGTGTTCCACACC
>JANOIJ010000092.1:0-26387 GCA_031407575.1 Gemmatimonadaceae bacterium
CGCGTCGCGTTCACCGTCACCACGGTTCGCGAATCAGAGAACAAGCGCCACAGCGAAGTGTGGGTCGTGCCAACGACAGGAGGCGACCCCGTGCGCTACACCTCGCCGGGCACGGAGAGCAGTGCGCCACGATGGTCGCCAGATGGGCGCTACCTGTTCTTCACGTCGTCGCGTCCGGGCGGGAAGGGCAACACGTGGGCAATGCGCATGGACCAGCCGAGTGGCGAGGCGACGCAGATCGAGCGCTATCCGTCCGGCTCGACGCCGAATGACAACCGCTTCGCCGTATGGGCGGACGCAGACACGGTGTCGACCACTGACTCCGCGAGAATGAATGCCGACCCGTTCGCGAAGATGCAGCCGATGGCGCGCCCGCCGTACGGTGCCATCACCGGTCCGGCCAGCGCCACGCGATTCGACGGCAAGCATATCACGGACATGCGCTTCAAGTCGAACGACCGCGGCTACCTGCCGTCGCCGAAGGAGGCGCGCGTGTGGCGTCCGTCGCAGCTGTGGATGCAGGGCTTCGATGGAACGGCGAAGAAGCAGCTGACGAATACCGCCTACTCGAACCGCGGTGCAAGCGTGAGCCCCGACGGCCGCTGGATCGCCTTCACCGCCGACGTCGAGCTGCGGCCGGATTCCGTGGTGGAGCACGAGCGGGATTCGCTCGCCTTCCTTCCGTACGACGCCAAGCGCGACGAGGCACCTCGCAACGAGGCCGACATCTACACCCTCCCAATTGAAGGCGGAACGCCGAGGCGCCTCGCACGCTGGATGGGCACCGAGGCCGACATCAACTGGTCGCCGGACTCCAAGCGCATCGCCTTCATCGGCCGTGAGACGCGCACGTCCTCCGCGAGAGTCTATGTCGTGGATGCTGCAGGCGGCGCGCCGCAGAATGCGCTGGCGTCCTCGTTCCGGTCCGAGCCCGCCGGCCTCGAGTGGCTCTCCGACGGAACCATTCAGTTCAACGCCGAGGTCGGCGGCTCGAGCGGTCTCTTTCGCCTCGACCCTGCGACGAAACAGGCCACGCAACTCCTTGGCGGACGTCGCCGCATGAGCGGCTTCAGCTACGACGCGGCGGGCAAGCGCGTCGCGTTCGTGGCCACGAGCATGACGAAGCCCGCGGAGCTCTTCATGGCCGACGCTGATGGCCGCAACGAGAAGAGGCTCACCAGCTTCAACGACAAGCTCGCGAGCGAAATCGCCTTCAGCGATGCCGAGCGTTTCACGTACAAGTCGGTTGGCGGGCTGGAGATCGAGAGCTGGCTGATGAAGCCGTATGGGTATCAGGCAGGACGGAAGTATCCAGTCGTCCTCTACATCCACGGCGGCCCGCACTCGGCGTATGGTGAAAACTGGTTCGACGAGTTCCAGAACCTCGCCGCGCAGGGCATGTACGTGCTCTTCACCAACCCGCGTGGCTCCAGCGGCTATGGCGCCGGCTTCACGTTCTCCACTCGCGGCCGCTGGGGCGCCGAGGACTACCAGGATCTCATGAAGGCGGTGGACATCGTGTCCACGCGAGCCGACATCGATTCGACGAACATGGGCGTCACCGGCGGATCGTATGGCGGATTCATGACGGCGTGGATCACGACGAAGACGACGCGCTTCAAGGCCGCGCAGACGGACCGCATGATCAGCGACTGGGCGTCGTGGTACGGTTCGTCCGACGCGCAGGGGCTCACGGAGTTCGAGTTCTACGGCAAGCCGTGGGACAACTACAAGCTGTACGACGACCTCTCGCCGATTCGCCATGTGAGCAAGGTGAAGACGCCCACGCTCATGGTGCAGTCCGAGGAGGACTTCCGTACGCCGATGGCCAACGCGGAGCTGTGGTTCGTCGCGCTCAAGAAGCAGAACGTGCCCGTGGAGCTCGTCCGCTACCCGCGCTCGACGCACGAGCTGTCGCGCTCGGGTGAGCCATGGCTGCTCGTGGACCGGCTCGGACGGCTACGCCAGTGGTTCGCGTACTGGCTCCAGAACGACCCGAAGTCGAAGACCACCGCCAGCCGCTGATCGGACGTGGCATGAACCGTGACATGCATCCGTGCATGACACGGTGGACAACAGGGATGTGCGTCGGGGCGGCGCTGATTCTTTCAGGGTGCGGCTCACGCTCCGACGCGGCCGCGACGAACGACTCTGGCGGCGACGTCGACATCGCGACGACTCTGTCAACACCGCGACGGCTGGCCGATCCGCTCGCAGAGCGCGCGGACTCGCTGGTGCGCGCGGGCCGCGCCTGGCGCGCCACGGCGTTGCTCGCGCCAAAGTTGCGCATTCCGATGAGTGCGTCGCCCGAACTTCGCATCGCAGGCGCTCGCGCAGCGGCGGAGTGGGAGGGTTGGGTCGAGGTCGAGCGGATTCTGCGCGACGCCACGTGGCTCGACGCCCAGTTTGGCGGCCACGGACGCGAACTGCTCGCGCGCGCTGCGCTCGAGCGCGGCACCGATGCCCTTCCCGACGCGCGTCGCGCACTGGCTGCCGCGGTTGACGACGGTGCGCGGCTGACGCGTCGCGTGCTGGTCGCTCGCGCGCATGATCGCGCGAACGCGCGCGACAGCGCGGCGATGCAGTACCTCGCAGCCGCGGCGCGCCTGCCGCGCATCGCGGATTGGCTGCGCCTTCGCGCCGCCGGCGTCACCGACGACAGTGCCGCGCGCGCGGCCCTCTTCGCGAAGCTCGGTAGCGCGCCCGCACGCGCTCGGGTCGTCGCCACCGATGCGCAGGCGCGCGAACGCGCAGGCGACCTCGCGGGAGCGGCGCTCGCCTTCCGCCGCGCCGGCGACGACGGCTCCGCATTTCGCGTGGAGGCGCAGTCTGCCCGCGACGATGTGTCTCGCGTCGCGCTGGCGCAGCGGATCCTCGTGTACCTCCGCGGCGCACACGGCGCGGCGGAAGTGCGGCAGACGCTCGAGGTGCTCGACACGCTCGGCGCCGTGCCAAGCGGCGGTGAGCTGGTGGTCGCGCGGGCGGCGGCGAATGCGGGCAGCGTCGCGCGGGCTGTCGCGGCCTTCGCGCGCGCTGCCGGTCATGGCGCGCTCTCCGCTGCGGATCGCATGACCTACGCGTCCATGCTTGGTCGTGCAGGAAAGTCCACTGAGGCTGCGCGGATGTTTGCGACCATCACGGACGACGCGGCGCTCGCACCGCTGGCCGCGTACCAGCGTGCGCGCACGCTCATGCAGGCGGGCGACGCGTCAGCTGCGCGCGCGGCGCTGCGCGAAGTGGCATCGAAGTATGCGACTGTGCGCGCCGCAGCTGCGCCTGCGTTGCTGCTGCTCGCCGACCTCCAGATCGACGACGGCGAGCTCACCGCGGCGTCGCAGTCGTTGCACACCCTCGTCGCGCGACATCCTGGTGCATCGCAGGCGCCGCTCGCGCGCTTCCGCGCCGCGCTGCTGGACTGGAACGCGTCACCCAACGCGCCGACCGCGGCCGCCGCGGCGTTCGACTCGCTCGCGTCGCTGCACCCGCGCGACGACGAGGCCGGGGCCGCGCGCTACTGGGCGGGTCGCGCATACGAGAAACTCGGCAGGCGAGCCGTCGCTGAAGAACGGTGGCGCGCCGTCATCGCCGCGGACTCGCTCAGCTACTATGCGGTGCTGTCCGCCAAGCGACTCAACGCCACGCCGTGGACGCCGCCCGCCGGTGCGGACACTGCGTCGCACTCCGCGCCGGTGGACAGCGCGGTCCAGCGCATCATGGCGCTTCGGCGATTGGGGATGGACGTCGAGGCCCGCTTCGAGATCGACGCGCTTGCCGCGCGCGTCACGGCCGCGCCGGCCGACGCGCCGGCTGTCGCGCACGCGCTCCTCGCGGTGGCCGAGCCCTCGCGCGCGATGCGCGTGGCTCTCGCCGCGATCGGCCGCGGTTCGAAGGACCGCGCGCTGTACCGCGCCGCGTATCCGGTGATGCACCAGGACGTGCTGCTCGAGGAGGCCAAGCGCAATCGACTCGACCCGGCGCTGGTCGCCGGCGTGATTCGCCAGGAGTCCAGCTGGAATCCGCGCGCCGTCTCGCCCGCCAACGCGCGTGGGCTGATGCAGCTGATGCCCAGCGTGGGTGCGTCGATCGCGTCGAGCCATGAATATCCGCTCTGGAACGTCGCGCTGCTCTTCGAGCCCGACGTGAGCATGGAGCTCGGCATGGCGCACCTGTCGTCCAGCCTCCGCCGCGACTCGCCGCCCGAGCGCGCCCTTGCGGCGTACAACGCCGGTGCGTCGCGCGTCACGCGCTGGGTGCGACGTCCCGGCTCCGATGATCCAGAGTTGTTCGCCGAGTGGATTCCGTACACGGAGACGCGTGACTACGTGCGTGTGGTGTTGAGGAATGCGTCGGTGTATCGGGCGCTGTACACTCTACGACAGAGCTGAGACTGCACACTGGGATATGCTCCTGCGACTCGTCCACGAGATCGTACGCGAGTCCGGGGATCCGAACGCGCCGCGCTGGGGAGACGGTCAAACTTCCTGCGCTCTTGGCTCTCCGAGCCGCTGAGGGCCTATCACGGCATCAGGCCCCGCTGAGATGCTGCAGGCAGGCCCGAGAGGCATCTCCGTCGCAATACACTGCTTCAAATCCAGGCGAGTTCATACGCCTGAAGACGACAGTCCTGCGACCAACCAAGGGATGCGATTCTCAGATGGAGCTCGGCCATAGCTGCTGGGTCAATCGCACGGTGCGGGTACTCACCGTTCCCTACCCAGGGCTACTGGTTGTTTGCGACGCAGTGGTTGTCCCAAGAGTTTGTTGGTCATCGAAGGAAACCCCTGTTCCGTTCAAGCCGGAGCAGGGGCTGCCCTTCCCGACTGCAGTCACGCTTACGACGGCCGGATGCCGGCCGCGCGGGGGTTCGCAGGATAGCTGCGATTGGGCCCCTTATCGATGGGGGCAACCACACGCGCACTTTCCGCTTTCCCGATGACGCCTAAATGACGCCGAGGGTTTAACTCGTCAGTCCACAAGGTCGTGAGAAACTGATCATGGCCGGTCAACGATCCGAAGATCGCGCAAAAGATCTTCTAGGCGAGCGGAGGACCGCAATACGGCGGTGTGCGGAAGTGCATGGTGAAGACAATCTCATGTAAGAGGTATTCACGTCAACACTGAGCCCAGTGCTTGAAGTCTTAAAGGAGTCTAAGCACTGTCTTTATCAATTGACGGAACACCAATGGCACAGATAGTATTGGCGCCTCACTTCCCCGTAGTTTGATGACCGCATAGTTCTTCATTCCACAAGTGTACTGGTTCAGCGGAAATGTGACTCGGTAAACGGGCGTTATGCTGCTGGTGGGCTCCAGACGTCCGAGCGAAAGTGATTCGGACACCAAATGACGGTGGCACGCCATTGGTCCTAGTGCGTGCAGCGGATTTTACCGGGCAGGATGTGCAGATGGGCCTCGCAGCGGCCGCACGGGCCGCGGATCGCTATGGCATTGCACCGGCGAGGGAACACCGGACAGTCATACGTGCGACATCAAATACCGAGGCGGTGTTCGCGTCGACGCCAAAAATTGTCGCGATGCTGCGCGCTGCAAAACCGACTGCGATCACTGGACATGGTTCGATCAAGGCGCTCAGGATCTACACTCAACGGTCGACGGCAAGCAAAAAGCCCTGACCGGCAATTGAGCACTGTTCGTCGCCCAAGGTCGACTCGGCTCGTTGGACGGTCGTCACAGAGGGTTTTACCGCAACAAGTCGCGACCGCGTCTCCTCGAGACGGAGCAGCCCACCGATGCGATGCGCCGGTGGGCTGCTTGTTAGCAATCTGCCGGGGAATGGATCGGAATGTTGCGGCGCAAGGAGCAATGTGGTACGGTCGTGGACTTTGCTCCAGCGCCTGGAAATACGGATACAAAGCTCCGCTTACGTCAGGACTTCGATGCTCGGCATCGTTCTAGTTATTAGCTCCGTGCGCGAATTACACTTCCCGTGCGACGTATCGACGAAACCATGGTCGCCGGCGATAGTTGCCCGCGTAGTGCTTAGGCGTCGGCAACTTCATCAGAGCGTTTACGAGGTGCCCTCGGGACTCTGGCGACTCGTGTATATTCTGAGCGCCTTAACCACTCCATACCCGATGATCTCGAGCGGGAGTGCCGCGCGCAGCAACGCGAGCAGCGCGGGCGTTGACGCGAACACCGCGTGGTCATCGGGCGTCGAACGAATGACTCGCAGATGCTCTATATCCGGATCGCTTCCATAGAGGTCCGCGTCACGAGCAGCCGCGGCGAGTGCCATCTGCAGATCTTGTCCAGAGAAGTCGTCCTCTCGCAACAGGACGAGTGGCATGCCTCCGTCCTTCGGCCGGCGAATCACTTTCGCCCTGACACCGGGGTCGCCCAAAGTCGAGACAAGGGCGACTGTCACCGGAACCTCATGCGTTCGTTGCGCTGGGGTCGGCCGTGCTTTCTGTCGCACGCGCGGCCAATAGTCGTCGCTTCATGCGATGCGTGACGCGGCGCTGAGGGCGCGCCCGAAGCGGCGGGCCAAGCCTGGCGATCTTGGCGAACGATCGCTCCACCTGATTGCGGGCAATGTGCTCGACCGCGACTTCACCGCCGCGGCGCCGAATCAGGAGTGGATGGCAGACCTCACCCATGTGTGGACGCAGGAGGGCTGGTTGTTCGTGGCGGTGGTGCTCGACATCTACTCGCGGCGCGTGACCTAGTGCCGGCGTTGTTGTCTCTAATTGGCTAGCCCATCACATCAGGACTTACATGCCCAACAATCGCCGCCTGATGCGGCCTTCAAACCCGAGACAGGCAAGGGGCAGCACTCCAGCTAACTCATTCTCGGTCAACATGTTGTCGTCCGACATGGCGCCATGCTGTCGCGGGCACAATTTTCAATTGTCCGCGTGCACAAACTTCATTTGTTCGTGACATCGGCACGAGGCGGTCCATCTCCGCTTCCCCGCACACGGCACGGTGAGCTATCTCCCCGGCCCGCGGGCCGCGCAACTCGCGGCGGTGGCGGCGCGGAAGAACTCTACTTCATGCGCGAGCGCATCCTCGAACTCGGGCCCGTCGGCAAAGCGTATCTGTCCGTCAGATCCGGCCAATAGTGAGTTCTCCGGCAAACGCCCTTCCAGAAACCAGAAACGGCCGAAGCATCTCTGCTCCGGCCGTTTCCACATCTCGAAATCAAGCAACTACCAGCCCGGCGCCAATTGCAGTCCGTACACCCAGCCCTTGCCGGGTCGCTGGAAGGGACGCGCCCAGTACGCCTCGATGATCGCGTAGCCAAGCAGGTTCACGCGCGCCGACAGCCCGGCACTCACGACCGGGATGCGGAACTTCGCCTGATCCGTGCTGAACGACGGCCGCTCACCGCGGCTCCACGCCTGACCCGCATCGATGAACGGAGACAGCGTGAGCGGGAGATACGGGAAGTTGATCAGCCCGTACTCGGGAACTCCCAGCAGCGGAATTCGCAGCTCGGCGCTGAACGCCGCCACGCGACTGCCCAGCAGACGGTCAAACACCGGGCAACTTTGCGCCTCGCACTCGCTGAGGTCGAACGAGCCGACGCTGTAGCCACGAATCAATGTCTCCTCGCCGAGGAACAGCGGGTACATGTGCGTCGAATCTTCGCTGCTACGACCGTATCGGCCATAGTGCAGCCCACGGAACGCGAAGGTGATCGGCCGCAGGAAGAAGTACTTGCGGTAGTCCGCCAGCAGCGCCGTGTAGGTCAGTGTCCCAACCGTCGGCGAGACCTCGTAGCGGAAGCGCCCGCCCTGAATCGGGTTCGTGAACGCCGAATACGAATTGTCGCCGACGTACGCAATGCTGCCAGACCCATAGTGAACGGGGTCGAACGAGGCCTCGTCCGTCACGTTCTGGCTGATTGGGAAGCCGGACGGATCGTACAACACGCTCTGGACCTGCGTGCTATAGCTCACGCGCGTGGCCGCCGCACCGAACTCGATACGCCGCGTGGACGAGAACGGATATGCGGTGCTCATCTGGGCCTGGTCCAGGAACACGCGCTGCAGCACGAGGTCCTGCTGGAACAGGCCCTGCTGCGAGACGGAGTTTCGATAGTAGCCGTACTGATACGGGATGTGCTCGAGCGACGCGCCCCAGTTCCATCGCCGCTTCAGGTTCGCGTACTGGATCTGGCCGCCGATGTCCTGCACGGTGCCGTTGGCCTGCACGGCGACGCCGATCTGCCGGTCGCTCAGTTGGTCGCCGAAGAGGAAGGACACGCCGCCCGCCACGCCTGTGCCGAACGGTCCGCCCGCCGACACGCCAAGTGACGGCTGGCCCACCGCGTCAAGCGCAAACGAGGACTGATATCCGCTGATGGTGAAGTCACCGCCCGTCGCCAGGCCGGTGAGCGGATCGCGCAGGTAGCCCGTGACCGTTGCGCGGCCCGGCGTGTCGCCCGGCGGCAGTGTGCCCGCCGACGCGACGGTGGCGCTCGGCGTCACGGGCTCGCCGCGCGTGCGCGTGGAGTCGAGTGCGTAAACCGCGTACCCCTGGTCCTCGAAGACGGAGAACAACATGCGGCCCGACACTGGCGCCACGGTCAGCGCGGGGGAGATGGCGGTGATGCCGCTCACGCCCGTCGAGAGCCGAGTCACACGCGCCAGCGCTCCGGATCCCAGCGCGATGCGATAGATGTCGCAGAAGCCGTCCTGGTCGCTGATGAAGAAGAGGCTCTGCCCGTCCGGCGCAAACTGCGGGTTGATGTGCTTGCCCGTGGGGAACCCCCGAACCGGCGTCACGCGGCCGCTCGCGACGTCGATCGTCGCCAGCTGGAGCGGCGAGAACACCATCGTCTCGAAGTTCGTCTGCGCACCGCGGTCGCTGGAGAACGCGATCGTCCTGCCATCCGGCGACCACGTCGGCTGGATGTCACCGAAGCGATCGTTCGTCAGCTGACGCACCGTCTCCGCGGCGACGTCGATCAGGAACAGGTCCGCGAGGCCGCCCTTCTGTCCGGAAAATGCGATGGTCCGTCCGTCTGGCGACCACGCGATGTTCGAGATCGCGCCGATCTCTGGAACGCGGATGCGACGCTCGATGTTACCCGACCCGACGTTCAGGATCGCGATTTCGTGATTCCCTTCGGCCTGCGCAATGAACGCGAACTTCGCGTTGTCCGGCGACCACGCACCCGATGACGAGATGAAGGTGATCGCGTCGAAATGGGCATTGCTCGTGGGGCCCGCGAGCTTCTTGATCGTGCGCCCGGTCACCGCATCGGCGACGAACAACTCGATCTCGAACAGGCCGCGCCGAGCAAAGAACGCCACCATCTTGCCGTCCGGACTCACCTGCGGCGCGAGGTTCATCTCGCCGCTCTTGCGGTCGATCTGGAGAATCGGGTCGCCAGCCTGGTTGGGACGTGTTTTTCCCTCGAGCACCGGCAGGTAGGCCCGCTTGGTCGCGGCAATCCAGTCCTTGGACAGCGAGTCCGTGGACACGCCGAGCACACGACGAATGCCGTCCTCGAAGCCGATGCGCAGCGACGTGCGGTAGACGTCAACCACCGCGCGGTCGCCCCAGCGCCCGCCGACGTACGCCCACAATGCCTGGCCGTAGCGGTACGGGAAGAACCGCGGGTCCGTGTTCAGCTGATGAATCGTGGGGAGCTTTTCCCGCTCCGCCGCATCGCGCAGCCACATGGCGGTCAGCGGGTTGTCACGTCCGAGCGAGAAATACTCGGCCATGCCCTCGATGAGCCACAAGGGCAACGCGCCAAGTCGTTGGAGCCCGCCCGGACCGGCCTCGGCCACACTGTACTGGAAGACGTGCACGAGCTCGTGACCGAGCACGTGGTCGTTGTCCGCGTAGATGCCGGTGAACGGCATGACGACGCGCGTTCGCAGGCCTTCCGTGACGCCGCCGGTGCCTTCGCTGAGCGCGTCGCCGATGACGTTCGTCTGCTGGAAGTCCGGCTGGTCCGCGTAGAACACCAGCGACTTGCGATCGAAGGTGTGGCGGAAGCTGTCCGAGTGGCGCGTATACCAGCGCTCGGCCATGCGGCCGGCGTCGTGGACGACGAGCGATTCCGCGGGATAGAAGAAGTGGTCGAAGTGCGCTGACCGCAGGATGCGGAAGTCGAACTTCTCGTACTGTACCTTGTTGCGGCCGAAATACTGAGCTCCCCCGCTACCGGGGAGTCCGATCACGAGCGCACCGAGCAACGCAACGAGCGCGGCGGGGCGGGGGGCAATTCGGGGGATCATCGTTACATCCCGCGGTCGAACCGCGACAGAGGGTCGTGTCGGACAGCGCCCAACGGCGACGCCGCCAACGTGCGGGGCAATGTTAGTGCCCCACTGAAAACCGCTAAACCGCCGAGCAGGATCCCGCTCGTGAAACCACGCGCCATCCACCTGCTACGGAGAGTTGCGTCGCGCCCGAGTCTGCTCCTACAACCTCAACGTGTGCACGGTCCGACACAAGTTGATCGGGAGTCGATACGGAATCGCGTCGCATCCTGAAGACACGATGCTCACCCCTCCCCCTGTGCTGATCTGGAAAAACGATCCGCGGGGCTACCAACCGGGCCGGCTGGAGCATGCGGGCGCCGATGCCTAGTCGAACGAGCCACCGCGCCGCTGCCGCTTGGTCTCGCCGCGCTGCTTCTTCTCGGTGAGCCGGGCCTCCTTCGCCCCCTTCGACGGCTTCGTGGCCCGCCGCTTCTTTCGAACCACCAGAGCGCCCCGAATGAGCTCGGCCAGACGGTCTTCCGCCGCTTCGCGATTCTGGCCCTGGCTCCGCCGCGCGCTCGAGACGACCCGAATGAAGCCGGCCCCGTCGATACGCGTCGACAGCTTTGCGGTCACGCGCTCACGCTCCTCCTCGGTCAGTGCCTCGGTGGTGCGCACGTTCCACAACAGCTCGATTCGCGTGGACGACGTGTTCACGTGCTGCCCGCCCGCCCCACCCGCCCGACTCGCCCGGTAGGTCAGCTCGGCGCGCGGAATGTGCATCGTCTCAGAGACCACCACCCCGTCTTCAGCGCCCATGTAACCCCGAGCAGTTCGAATCGTCCATGCCGATGTAGTGTTGCAGAATGCCAGATTGAGCGTGGTTAATCGGCTCTGCACTTTGCGAGACCGCCTCTTGAAACTGATCGACCGCACGGCCGCCGACAAGAAATCCGTCTTCCTCGACCCCGCGCGACTCATGCGCTGGGTCTACGCCGCGCGACTCTCCATTGCGACGGCCATTTTCCTTGCCGCCGTCCTGGTATCACTCCAGGACAACCTCGACGAGACCTCGAAGCTCACGACGGCCACCGTTGCCTTCGTCCTCACCTTCGTGGTGACGGCCGCCTCGGTGCTCTATCGACGGATGCATCGCGGCGAGGCCATGCGGCCGACGTTCTACTACCTCCAGTGCATCTTCGACCTCCTGCTCGTCACGGCGGTCGTGCACGTGACGCGCGATATCGGTGCCGCGACATCGCAATTCGCCGCGCTGTACATCCTCGTCATCGCGACCGCCTCGCTGCTCCTGCCCGGCGGCGGCGCGCTCCTCATCGCGGCGCTCGGCATCGTCCTCTATGTAGCGGATTCGCTCTGGAGACTCGACTCCCGCTTTGACTGGGTCGTCTGGCTTCAGCTGGGCGTCTTTGGCTTTGTGGCGCTGGCCAGCGCCTACGTCAACGGAAAGCTCCAGGAAGTCGGTGCCGGAACCGAAGCCGAGCTGGCGCATGCCCGCCTTCAGGCCGCGGACATCCTGTTCAACATCCGGAGCGGCGTTCTCACCATCGACGCCAACGGCAACTTGATGTACGCCAACCCCATGGCCGCGCAGCTCCTGGGGCTCGAGATGGAGGACCTGCGCGGGAAGCCCGTGCTCGCCATCATGCGCGAGATCGCTCCCGAACTCGCCGATGCCCTGGAGCGCTCGGTCCTGAATCGCGTGCGCACCACGCGCGCCGAGGGAATCATCTCCACGGTGGAGAAGCGCTTTCCCATTGGGGTGACAACGACCTACACCGACGGCGACGGGCGGCGTACCGATCGGTCCGCGACCGCGATCTTCCAGGACATTTCGGACCAGAAGCGCATTGACGCGCTGCGTCTCCGTGCCGAGCGCCTCGAGGGCATCGCCGAGCTCTCCGCGTCACTCGCGCATGAGATCAAGAATCCCCTCGCGTCCATCCGCAGCGCGGTGGAGCAGCTGTCACGCTCGCCCTTCTCGGGAGCGGACGAACGCACGCTCGCGCATCTCGTCATGCGCGAATCCGATCGCCTCAGCCGCCTCTTGTCGGAGTTTCTCGACTTCGCGCGCGTCCGCGTCTCGCGCGTGGAGCCGCTCGACCTCGCGACCCTCGTCAACGGCGCAGTGCGGCTGGCGATGTCGCATCCGGATCGCGGCGCCGACGTCACCGTCATCGCCCACGTCGAGCCGAACGAGTTTCACCTGGAGGGCGACGAGGACCTGCTGCATCGCGCGATCTTCAACCTGCTGCTGAACGCGATGCAGGCGTCGCCGCCGAACGGCGTCGTGCGGCTGGACGTCCTGCCGCCAACGCCAGAGCAGCTCGGCAGCGCCTCATCATTCAGGCATGGCGCGCTGGCCCTCAGCGTGACGGATGAGGGACCTGGCATTCCCGCCGAGATCCGCGACCGCGTGTTCGATCCGTTCTTCACCACGAAGGATGGCGGCAGCGGGCTTGGACTCGCCGTCGTTCATCGCGCCATCGACGCGCACCGCGGGCTCGTCTTCCTCGACAGCAGTCCCGCCGGAACACGCTTCACCATCGTCCTCCCCTGCCTGCCGCACACCGAAACCGGTGACGCGGACGCAACGTCGCTCTCATCCCACGCCCCGGTGTTCACGTGACCGCCACTCGCATTCCCTCGGTGCTCGTCGTGGACGACGAGCCAGGCATTCTCGAGTCGCTCGGCATCCTGTTGCGGAACGCTGGCTTCGCTACGCACACGGCCCGCGGTGGCCGCGCGGGGCTCGAGCAGCTGATCGCCATCCAGCCAGACATCGTGCTCACCGATGTGCGCATGCCGGATGTCGGCGGCGTGGAGATCCTCGCCGCAGCGCGCCAACAGAATGCGGATACGCCGGTCATCCTCATGACCGCGCAGGCGACGCTGCAGTCGGCCATGCAAGCCGTGAACGAGGGCGCGTTCTACTACATCCAGAAACCGTTTCGCAACGACGAGCTCCTCGCCATCCTGACGCGCGCCGCCGAGCACCGAGAGCTGCGCGTGGAGAACCGCACGCTGCGCCAGGAGATCAAGCGTCGCGAGGGGCCTGCCGGCTCTCGTCCCGTGGGCAACAGCCGGAGCTGGCTCGAGATCCTGCGCCTTGCCGAAACGGTCGCGCCCACCGAGTCCACGGTCCTCATCCAGGGCGAGTCGGGAACGGGCAAGGAAGTCATCGCACGCTATATCCACGATCTGTCGGCGCGCTCCGAGCGGAGCTTCGCGTCCATCAACTGCGGCGCGCTGCCCGAGAGCCTGCTCGAGAGCGAACTGTTCGGGCACGTGAAGGGGTCGTTCACCGGCGCCATCAAGGACAAGAGCGGCCTCTTCACGGCGGCCGCGAAGGGAACGTTCTTCCTCGACGAAATCGGCGAAACCACGCCGGCCACACAGGTCAAGCTCCTCCGGGTACTCCAGCAGCGCGAAGTCATCCCCGTTGGCGGAACGGAGCCGCAACCCATCGACGTCCGCATCATCGCGGCAACCAATCGCGAGCTCGAGGAGGAGATTCGCCGCGGCGCCTTCCGCACCGACCTGTACTACCGCCTCAACGTCATTGCGCTGCACCTGCCGACGCTGCGGCAACGCGCGGACGACATTCCGTTGCTTGCGGAATACTTCCTCGAGCGCATCGCCGACCTGCGCAAGGAAGCGCAGAAGGTCCTTAGCGCCGACACACTCGAGGCGCTCGTCAGCTACACCTGGCCCGGCAACGTGCGCGAGCTGGAGAATGCGCTGGAGCGCGCCGTCATTCTTACGCCGAGTGAAGAGATCAAGCCGTCGGCGCTGCCGGAGCGCGTGACGCAGCGTGTGAGCGAACCGCTGGTCGCGGACCGCGTGCCGTCCAATCCCACGCTCGAAGCGGTGGAGCGGGCGTACATCATGTGGGTGCTCCAGAGCGAAGGCGGCAACAAGAGCCGCGCCGCGGAGGCGCTGGGCATCGATCCGTCTACCCTGTACCGCAAGCTGTCGCGGTACGGCGTGGAGGCATGACGGCAGTCGCGATCGCTGCGACGCCCGTTCGCCCTGGAGCCACGTGGTTTCCGCCGGTGCTCGTGGCGCTGGTTGCCCTTGTCGTTGCACGCTGGGCAGCGGTGCCGTACGTCGTTGGCGTCTTTCACGACGACGGCATCTACGCACTGCTTGCACAGTCCATCGCGAGCGGGCAGGGGTTTCATCACAGCCACCTCGTGGGCAATCCCGCGGCGACGCACTATCCACCGCTCTACCCGCTCGCGCTCTCAGCGGTGTGGCGCATCGCGCCGGCGTTCCCCGCCAACGTCCCGATGCTGCTCGGATTCAACGCGATGCTGCTGGCCGCCGCCGCGTGGGGCTGGTGGCGTCTTGCCACCACGCGCCTCGCATGGGCGCCTGGCATGGCTGCTGCCGGCGCACTCGCGGCCACGCTGACGTCGCCGATGCTGGTGCTGTCGAGCGCACTGCTCTCGGAGCCGCTCTTCCTTGCGATGCTCTGGCCCACGCTGGCGCTCACCGAGCGCGCCGCCGAGCCGTCGCGCCGGCGCACTGTGGTGATCGCGGGCCTCTGTGGGGGCGTCCTCATGCTCGTGCGCACGCATGCGCTCGCGCTGCTGATCGCGTTCGCGCTCGTGCTCGTCGCGCGGCGGCGTTGGCGCGACGCACTGATCGCGTTCGGCACGTGCGTCGCCGTCCAGCTTCCGTGGATACTGTGGTCGCGATGGGCCACGCCGCGCGTTCCGGCCCCACTCGAGGGCGCGTACGGATCGTACCTCGGGTGGTTCGTTGACGGTCTTCGCGAGGGTGGCGCGAGCTTTCTCATCGGCACTGCGGGCAGGAACTTGGCAGAGTGCTGGTTGCTGCTGCATGACCGGTTCGACGCCGGCCTTGGCTCGACAATGCAGACACTTGTCATGGCGCTCGTCGTGGTGGCGCTGATCGCCGGTGCGTGGGCAACTGCGAAGCGGGCGCCGGTCGTCGTCACCTTTCTCGCGCTGTACATGGCCGTGGTGCTGGTCTGGCCGTACGCGCCATGGCGCTTCGTGTGGGCAGTGTGGCCGCTCTTCGCGATGCTCGTGCTGGAAGGCGTGCGGATGTCGTGGACGCTCAGCGGCCGGCCCGCGCGCATCGGCGTCGCCATCGGAGCCGTGTTGCTGGGCGCCGTCTACCTGCGCACGGAGTTGCACGCTTACGCGACGCGGAGCTGGCGCACACCGGCGCGACAGGCCGCCGCACAGATCGCGCCGGCGCTGGACTGGACGCGTCGCCGGACCAGCACCGATGACGTCGTGCTGAGTGACGGGGAGCAGGTCATCGCGCTGTACGTCGGCCGCCGCGCGGCGCCACCGGTCGACTTCACGGCGCGAGAATACCTCGACCCCCCGCGTAGCGTCGAGGGGTCCGCGAAGCTTGCTGCGATGCTCGCTGCCGTTCCGGCGCGCTACGTGATCATCCTCGCACCCTCGCTGGTCGCGTCGGCCGCTTCGTTGGCAACCCAGCGGCCAGGGTTGCGGCGCATCGAGCGCATCGCGGGCGGTGCCGTCTATGAGGTCCTGCGTTGAACCGGTGGACGCTGGCGCTCCTCGTCGTCGGCGCGGTTGCGCTGGCCGTGGGCGTGGCCGTCATCGACGGGCATGCCGTGGGCGTGTTCCATGACGACGCGATGTACGTCATCCTCGCGAAATCCCTCGCGACGGGGCAGGGCTACCGGTACCTCAACCTGCCTGGCGCGCCCGTGGCCACGCATTTCCCGCCGGGCTATCCGGCGCTCCTCGCCGCGGTGTGGGGCATCCTTCCCGGCTTCCCGGCGAACCTCGTCGTATTCAAGGCCTTGAACGCGATTCTCCTCAGCGCCTGCGCGATGCTCACTGCGCAGCTCGCGCGCGACCGGCTCGGAAGCACAGCGTGGGCGACGGGTATCGCGCTCACGTCGGCGGTGAGCGTGCCGCTCCTCGTGCTCTCCACGATGCTCCTGTCGGAGACGCTGTTTCTCGCGGTACTGCTCGCGACGCTGGTGCTCGGCGAGCGCGCCATGGACAGCTCGCCCACGGTGCGTCGTGCGGTACTGATCGGTGCGACGGCCGGCGTTGCCACGCTCGTTCGAACGCACGGCATCGTGCTTGTGCCGGCGATCGCGCTTCCCCTGTTGTGGCGCAGGCAGTGGCGTGCTGCGGCGTGCGTGGCCGCGAGTGCCGTCGCGGTGCTGTTGCCATGGCAACTCTGGAGCGCAGCGCATGCATCGGCGCTACCCGCGCCACTCGAGGGCAACTACGGCTCGTACCTGGGATGGTGGGTGCGCGGATTCCAGGCGTCGGGCGTCGCGATGCTCTTCGCGACGCTCGCCCGCACCGTGCCCGAGTCCGGCGCCATGATCGCGGCGCTGTTCTCCCCGCTGCGCGGCGCGCCGGCGCATGCGGTCACGCTCGTGGCGCTCGCCGGCCTCACGCTGACCGCGGCGTGGGCGCTGGCTCGTCGCGCCACGGTGACGCTGCTCTTCCTGGGCGGCTACCTGATCATCGTGCTCCTCTGGCCCTTTGCGCCATCGCGTTTCCTCTGGGGCGTCTGGCCGCTGTTGCTCTTCATCGTCGCCAGCGCGGCGTGGTCCCTCTCCAGCACCGCGCGCACGTGGCCGAGGGCTGCACGCGCGGCGATGGCCGCAGGGTTTGCGTGGGTGGTGGTCGGCTACGCGCTGTATGAGGTCCGCGCCGTGCGCGGCCAGTGGTGGTCCAGCATCTCCCGCGCGGGCACTCGGCGCATCGAGCCTGCCGTGAACTGGACGCGCGCACACACCGCCCCAACGGATATCGTGGCCGCCGACGACGAGGGCGCCATCTACCTGTACACGGGTCGGCGCGCCGTACCGGTCGCTTCATTCACCACCGACCACTACCTCGCCAACCGATCACCCGTCGTCGAGGCCATGGAAGGACTCGAGCCGTTGCTCGCCGAGTATCCGCTGCGCGTCGTGCTTGTCGGCAGCAAGAGAACTTTCGACGCCGCGCAGTATCTTGCCACGCGTCCGTCCCCGCTGCTCGCGCTGCGTGAGCGCTTTGATGGCGGCGCGGCTTTTACCGTACTCCCACGATGAAACTGACGCCTTCGTCCCTCCCTACCGTTCCGTCCAAGTCGCTGACGCTCGCCGCCAAGCCGCGCGAACTTACGCCGCTCGACGCGAACACCTTTCGCCTCTCCGTGCTCATCCCGGTGTTCAACGAGCGCAACACGATCGAGACCATTCTCGACCGCGTGCTCGCGACGCCGGTGGCCAAGGAGATCATTTGCGTGGACGACTGCTCCACCGACGGCACGCGCGAGCGACTCGTCGAGCTGCACGCCGCCGGGTTCATCGACCGCTTGATCTTCCAGCCAGTGAACGGAGGAAAGGGAAAGGCCATCCGCACGGCGCTCGCGGCCAGCACGGGAGACATCGTCATCGTGCAGGACGCCGACCTCGAGTACGATCCGCAGGACTGGCCCAGCATGCTGGTGCACATCGTGGAGGGCAAGGCGGACGCCTGCTTCGGCTCCCGCTTTCTTGGCGGACCGCATCGCGTGCTGTACTACTGGCACTCCCTGGGCAACCTGACGCTGACCACGTTCAGCAACATGATGACCAACCTGAACCTCACCGACATGGAGACGTGCTACAAGGCGATCCGCGGTGACCTGGCGCGGTCGCTCAACCTGACGTCCGACCGATTCGGATTCGAGCCCGAAGTCACGGCGCGGCTCGCGCAGCGCGACGCGCGCATCTACGAGGTGCCCATCTCGTACGCCGGCCGCACGTACGACGAGGGCAAGAAGATCAACTGGCGCGACGGCGTCGCGGCATTCTGGCACATCCTGAAGTTCAACCTCAGTCGATGACCGCTGCGTCGCGCCGGTGGCTTGCCGTCATCACGATTGCGCTGCTGGCCCTCGCATCGACGGTGACCAGCCTCGGTCACGATTTCACGTACGATGACCGTGGCGTGATCCTCGAGAACGATCGCGTCCATTCCCTGGAGCACCTGCCCAGGTTGTTCGTCGAGACGTACTGGCCGTCGAAGTTCGGCGGCGACGGATATCGCCCGATCGTCACGACGCTTTTCACCATGCAGTGGCTGGCGGCCGACGGCGCGCCCTGGCTCTTCCATCTCGGCAACATCGTGCTCACGGTTGCCACGGCGGTGGCCGTGTACTGGTGCGCCGGCGCCATCCTGCCCATGGCGGGCGCCTGGGTGGCGGCGGCGTTGTTCGCCGTGCATCCCGTGCACGTCGAGGTCACTGGCAACATCGTCGGCCAATCCGAGCTGATCGTCGCGCTGTGCCTCTCGCTCGCCATCGGTCTCTATCTGCGACGCCGCATCGCCGGCACGCTCACCGGTCGCGACGCCATCTCGATCGTCGCGCTGTTCGCGATCGCGATCTTCAGCAAGGAGCACGCGATCGTTCTGCCGGCCCTGCTCATCGCCGCCGAGCTGACGGTGATTCCGGATGTGAATTGGCGCCGGCGCATGGAGGTCATTCGCCCGTTGATGCTCTCGCTGTGCGCGGTCGCCGCCGCGTACCTGTACGTGCGAAGCCACGTCCAGCAGGATCTCGCTGGCTTCGTGCCGTATCCAATCTTCCGCTTCCTCCGCATGAGTGCGGTCGATCGAATCGGCACGATGATGAACGAGATGCCGCGCATCGCGCAGCTCCTCGTCTTTCCCACAAAGCTGAGCGCGGACTATTCACCGAATGATGTCCTCGTAGCTGCCGGCCCCGCGCTCTCGCAGTTGCCCGGGCTGTTCATCTGCCTGGGCAGCGTGGTCCTGGCCGTCGTGTTTTGGAAGCGGGCGCCCGTCGCAAGCTTCGGCATCGTGTGGCTGATCATCGCCTTCCTGCCCGTCAGCAACCTCATCGTGCCGGCTGGATTCGTGACCGCGGAGCGGACGCTGTTCTTCCCAGGCATCGGCGTGGTGCTCGTAGCCGGCGCGGTGGCTGTGCACATGCGCGCCCAGTTCACGCGCACGCGTCTCCGCGCGGTCGCAGTCGTGCTCGGCGCGCTGCTGGCCGCCGGCGTCGCGCGCAGCGTGGACCGCCAGCGGGTCTGGAAGAACAACGACGCGCTATTCGCGGCGCTCATGCGGGACGCACCCAATGGCTATCGCGCGCACTTCATGTATGGACGGCATCTCGGGCAGAAGTCCCGCCTGAGGGACATGGAGCGCGAGTACCGCCGCGCCATCCGCATCTTCCCGTATGACGCCGGGATGACACTGAGCGTCGCCGACGCCTACGCACGCGCGGGGCTGTTTGAGCCCGCTGTTACACTCTTCGAGTGGACGTTCAGCGTGCAGCCGGAAACGAGCCAGGGCCGGTACGAGTACGTCTATTGCCTCGCCAGACTCGGCCGGTGGTCGGACGTGCGACGCGAGGCCCTGGCGGGGCTCCGCCTGGCACCGGCCCGCGAGATCACGCTGCTGCGCGCCGCGGTGCGCGAGGCCAATCGCCAGCTGTCGCTGACGCGGCCGTAGTGTGCAAAGAGTAGTCACCGCAGAATACCGCAAAAAGCTATGCGAGCCGCATAATCCACTAGTTTACACGCGGTCGATGTTTCTGGATGAGTTCGTAAATCGTTGGCACCAAGCATCTTGCAAGAATTGAGCGGTGTGGTCCTGACTTTGCTTTAGCAGACCACGCCAAGCTCACGGAAGCTTGGAATCCCGCCTGACGGGCATCGGACCGTCACCCCCCGCAAGACAACTTTGGAGACCCCGCTCATGATGAACCGCACTCGCCGTGGCTTTACCCTGATTGAACTGTTGATCGTCGTCGTCATCATCGGCATCTTGGCCGCGATCGCGATCCCGAAGTTTGCGAACACCAAGTCGAAGGCGTACATCGCCGCGATGAAGTCCGATCTTCGCAACCTCGTGACCGCCGAAGAGTCCTTCTTCGCCGACTCGACCAAGTACGTGACCTACGACACGTCGAAGCTCAAGTTCAAGCCCTCCACGGGCGTCAACAACCCGGTCATCGTTCCGGGCGCGGGCTACTGGTCAGCGACCATCACGCACACGCAGATCGCCAGCTTCAGCTGCGCCATCGGCGTCAACACGCAGAACCCGGTCGTCACCACGGCTGGCGACGGCGAGCCCGCCTGCAAGTAACCTCCTGACAGGTTGACCGTCGGGAACACGCTCAAAGCGGCGCGCCTTAACGGCGCGCCGCTTTGCTGTTCCACCTACCCGCGCGCGGATTTGCGCCCGCACGCACTCGATTGGTGACGCACCCAGGGTCGGCGCCCTTACACTGCGTCGCATGCCCACTCACTCCCCCAATCGCCGACTCGGCCGGCCCCGTCTCGGCATCTCCGTCGTGGAGGTGCTCGTTGCACTGATGCTGATCAGCATCGGACTCCTGGGCATCGCCGGCAGCACAGCGCTCGCCCTCCGCACCACGCTCGATTCGGCAAGACGTCGCGAGGCGACCCAGCGCGCCGCGTCTCGCTTTGCACTGCTCTCATCGGTCGGCTGCGCCGCCGCCCGCAGCGGATCAGCCACCGATACGCGGCGCCAACTCACAGAGCACTGGAGCGTGGCCGCCGCCGGCCCGCACTTCACCATCGTCACTGACAGCGTGTCCTGGATGAGCGCCCGCGGGCCTCGCGCATTCTTCCTCGAGAGCGCCATCCCATGCTGAACCGGCACGGCGCAACATTGGTCGAGCTCCTCGTCGCCGTCACCATGGCCACCGTGGTCCTCGGGAGCGCGTCCGCCAGCGTCCTCCGCCAACAACGCACCCACGCACGGATCCGCGCGGAAAGCTCGGCAGATGCCCAATTGCGGGGCAGCACAATGGTGCTCGCCGGCCAGCTCGCGCACCTGCAACCATCCGCCGGCGACATCGACGCCGGCCAAGCCACGGATTCCGCACTGCAGTTCCGCGCACCCATCGCCGTTTCGGTCGCTTGCGCCACCGAAGCAGGTGCCGCAACCCTGCTCCCGGATCCTACGGGTACGGTGTCCGTCGGCGGATCGGCAGCGAGCGCGCACCCTGGCGATTCGCTCTGGTGGCGGACGGATTCGGGCTGGGCCGCTGCAGCTATCACGCAGGCCGCTCCCATCAACGCCACGTGCGCTGCCCCAATTGCCGCCACGGGCGGAACCGTTCGGCTCCGCGTCGCCTCCACCGACACCATCCTCGCCGGCGCTCCACTCCGCGTTACACGCCAAGCCCGCTACGGCATCTACCGCGCCGGCGATGGCACCTGGCAACTCGGCTTTCGTGAATGGAGCGCAGCCACGCCGGGCTTTGCCGCCCCGCAACCAGTAGCCGGCCCACTCCTGCGGCGCCTGAGCAGCCACCGGTCCGGGTTCCGATACTACGACGATGCAGGCACCGAACTCGTGCCCTCGAATACTCCGCTGGACGTCTCACGCCTGGCACGCATCAGGCTGATCGTCCAAACCCTTGCCACCGATCGGGATCCATTCCGCGATAGCGTGCGAACCGACTCGATCGACATCGCGGTTCGCCGTGCACCCAGCCCCTGACAGGCACCTTCGACGTACTGGAGGCGCGCTGCTCATCGCCGTGGCCCTGTTGGCACTGGCCGGCGCCCTGCTCGCCGGCTCCATGGCGTCGGCACGCTCTGCCGCGCGCGCCGCCAAATCGCACGAAGCGGCCTTCATTGCCGAAGCGGAATCTCGGCTGGTCATCGCGAACGCGGTGCAGGGCTGGAGCGCCGCGGACGACACCCTCGCCATCGGATCCGGACGAGTGAGCACCGTTGGTCCTCGGCACGCCGGCTCCACGGGCGCCATCGTGGTTACGCGGGTGCGCGTGCACCGGATAGCCGCAGACCGGTACGTCCTTGCGACCGATTGTCAGGTTGGCCCGGACAGCGCCGTGTTGGCCCGCCGGCGCATGCAACTCGTGCTGGAACGCGTCGCACCGCCTGACACGACGTCACCAGTATCCAGTCCAGCACCCATCGGCCGTTGGAGCCTGTCTGACCTGTTTCTCTAGGAAAGCGAGGCCGCTTTTTTGCGATGTGCGCACAGGGCGGTGTGATGCCTATCACACATCGCATTTTCGTCGTTGTTACCAACACCCGGGTCCGGTCGTGTGTTCGGTACGAGTGACCGGACGCACGGCCACTATGCCCGAACAGTCGGGCCTGACAAGCGGGTCGCTCTGCATGTAAGTGCAAGCAAGGCCAATTTATAGGCCGCCTCGCTTAAAGCCTATTGACAAGTGTCCCAAGGTGGCTCATCTTCGCGGCCGACCTTCGAACACTCGATGTCCCTTCCGGACGCGATGGCCCTTTTCCCGGCTGCTGGATTCGCGCCGTATCCCCTCCGAACCTCACAATGGCACTGTTCGGTCGCAGTAAAACCACGGTCGGCCTGGACATCGGTTCAGGGCTGATCAAGGTCGCCGTGATCGACCACTCCAGGAGCGAACCGGAGCTGATCCGGGTCGCCGTGGTCCCCCTGCTCGCCGACGCCATCGTCGAAGGCGAGATCATGGACCCGGGAATCGTGGCCGAGGCGATTCAGGGGGCCCTGGCAAAGGCCGACGTCAAGGGGACGCAGGTTGTGATTGCCGTCGGCGGTCGCGACGTCATCATCAAGAAAATCCAGATCGAGCGCGTCAAGGAGCAGCAGGCGCGCGAATTGATGCGCTGGGAGGCGGAGCAACACGTCCCCTTCGACATGGAGTCGGTCGAGCTGGATTTCCAGATCCTGGACCCGCAGGCCGATGGCGTGGAGATGAGCGTGCTGCTCGTCGCCGCCAAGCGCGAGCTCATCGAGTCCAAGCTCCGCATTCTCACGGACGCCGGACTCGATCCCGCGCTCGTGGACGTCGACGCCTTTGCCCTGCACAATGCGTTTGAGGTCAACTATCCCGATGCCATGAACGGTGTGGTGGCACTGGTGAACATCGGCCACGAAGTCACCAACATCAACATTCTCGATGACGGCGTCCCGATTCTCACGCGAGACATCACCGTTGGCACGCGGCGCTTCCGCGAGGATCTCCAGCGCGAGCGGGGGCTCTCGGCGGATGAAGCCCAGCAGCTGCTGCAGGGGTACGACCGGTCCGAGCATCTCGACGCGGTGCTCGAGGGGCGCGGTGAGGAGATCGCCGTCGGCATCGAGCGCGCGGCGGCCTTCCTCGCCTCCTCCTCGCGAACAGGCGGACAGGTTCGCGCGATCTATACGTGCGGCGGCGGCTCGCGTATTCCCGGCCTCACTGATGTCCTCGCGGACCGTCTGCGCCTTTCCGTGCAGCAGGCCAACCCGCTCGTGAACCTGAAAGTGCGTGACGGCGCGCTCAATAGTCTCGTCACCGACGAAGTCGCACCCCTCCTGATGCTTCCCATCGGGTTGGCGCTGCGGCAGGTGGCATGAGAGAGGCCGCATGATCGAAATCAATCTCCTCCCCGGCGCACGCCGGAAGTCGAAGCGCGGTGGTGGCGGCGCCAAAATCGACATCGCGGCGCAGATGGCCGCGTTGCGCGAAAAGATCCGCGAGCCCTGGCTCATCGGTTCCGTCGCACTGACGACTGTCGTCCTCGCCGTTGCCGCATTCGCCTATTTCCAGCAGGCGAGAACGGAAGCGGCGCTCGGCGAGCAGTTGGAGACGGCGGTCCAGGACTCCACGCGCTACGCCTCGGTGCTCAAGCAGCGCGAGCGGGCCGAAGCCCGGCGCGATACCGTGTTGCGCTCGCTGAACCTCATTCGGGCCATCGACGACGACCGGTTCATCTGGCCGCACGTCATGGACGACGTCTCCAGCGCGCTTCCTCCCTATTTGTGGCTCGTCTCGCTCGGCTTCAGCGGTATTGGCCAGGCGCAGCAGCCCGTGCAGACGGTGGCCGAACCGACACCGGCAGACACCGCCGGTGGCAAGAAGAGGCGCCGCGGGCTCAGCACCAACATCCCCAAGGACACGGTGCGCGTCCGCCTCGTCGGAAACACCGTGGACATCCAGGCGCTCACGCGGTTCATCCGGAACCTCGAGCTGTCGCCGTTCCTCGAGCAGGTGCAGCTCGCCAAGTCGGAGCGGGCCAACGACAACGGGAAGGAGATCGTGCAGTTCCAGCTCGACATGCTCTACTCGCGACCGGAGCCGGCTTTGGTCAAGCGCGTTCCGCTGGCCGTGTCGGTGCAATAGCCATGGCCATTCTCCCCACGAACCAGCGCGACCAGATCTTCGGCGCCGTCGGTCTCGTCGCCGTCGCGTTGGGCGTCGTGTACTACATGTATGTCTGGGAGCCCAAGAAGCTCGAGCTCGAGGCCAGCCAGCTTCGGCTCGACTCGCTCCAGGTGATCAACCAGGCCGCCAAGTCGGAGCTCGCGCAGGGCAGGACGAACCAGCTCAAGGAAGAGGCAGATCGCCTCTCGCAGGACCTGGCCGTCATGCGACTGCTCGTCCCCACGCAGAATGAGGTGCCGGCGCTCATCGACCAGGTGTCGACGGCCGCTCGGCGTGTTGGGCTCGACATCGCCGACATCCAGCCGCTGCCGACGATCGTCGGCGACCAGTACGAGGCGTTCAAGTATCGGCTCAGCGTGCGAGGCGGCTATCACCAGATTGGCGTGCTGCTCACCAACATCGGCACGCTGCAGCGCATCGTGGCACCGATCAACGTGACGCTCTCTCCGCTGCCGCCGGATCCGCGTTCCCCCAAGAGGGAGCGCTCGCAGAACCTGGATGCACGCTTCGAGATCCAGACGTACGTGGCCCGCTTCGCATTGCCTGTGCCGACCACGGCAAAGGGCGATCCCGGCGCAGACAAGCCGAAGCCGGGAGAGAAATAAAGTGAACGCTCCCCTGAAGCACAGCGCCTTCGTCGCACTCGGCCTGTTCGCAGCCGCGTTTGCCTCACCGGCAGCTGCGCAGCGCATGCCCGACATCAATGCGCCCAAGCAGGCCGCCATCAAGGCTGCCGACGCGGAAAACGCGCGGCTGTCCGCGCAGACCGGGCAAGCCGTGCCGGTCCGCCGAGGAGCGGCCACGCCACCCCCAGTATCCGGGCCTAGCGCACAGGTGGAGGCGTCGACCAAGGCGTCCACGCTCGCGCCCGGTATCGCCACGCCGGTCACGCGCGAAGTCTTCGGATACCAGCAGTCTGGACGGCGCGATCCGTTCTTCTCGCTGATCCTCACCGAAGACCTGCGTCCGTTGCTCTCTGATCTCCGACTCGTCGGAATCCTGCACGACGCAACAGGACGGCGCAGCGTCGCGATCATGCGCGACGTCCTGACGAATGCACAGTACCGAGTGAACGCCGGCATGACGCTTGGCCGGATGCGCGTTGCTCAGATCAAGCCTCGCGCAGTGATCTTCACGATTGACGAGTTCGGGCTCAGTCGGCAGGACTCGCTGTTTTTGGTGGATTCAACAAGGGTGAGGATTCCATGAAGCCAGTCCTGGCAGTCATCGTTGCCACGGCCCTGGTGCTCGGACCTGGCAGCCAGCCGGTCGCGGCCCGTTCGGCAGAAGGATCGGTCAGGTATCTCAGCGTCATCCCGTCGTCCGGCAAGGCCGAAGTGGTCATTGGCGTCGCGGGCGGCCTCGAGGTGCGCGATTTCACGCTCCGCTCTCCAGATCGCATCGTGCTGGATCTTTCCGGCACATCGCTCGACCTGGCCGGCCGCGGCTACGACCGCGTGTCGCGCGGCGGCATCATGGACGTGCGATACTCGCAGTACCGCAAAGGCACGGTGCGCATCGTCGTCACGCTCGACGGCCCGCGCTCGTACCAGGTGTCCAAGGCGGACGGCGAGGTTCGCGTTGCCGTGACCACGGCGGCCGGTGCGCAGTTTGCCGCATGGCACGTCGGCGGTGGCGCGCTACCCGAGGCGCGCACCGCCTCTGCTGAGGCGTCGCACACGCTGTCCCTGGTGGACAACCGCGCCGCTGGCGAGCCCGCGCCTGATCGTTCGGTGGAACGCGTGCTCGAGACGGCGCGCGACGTGGCTGATGCACGGCCGGCGCGCGCCAACGTGCAGCAACAAGTGCAGTCGCCCGGCGTGACGGCGCAGTCGCAGCAGCGCTCGCAGCAGCCGCGTATCACCGTGGCCTATCAGGGCTCGGACATCCGCGACGTCATCGCGGCCTTCGCGTCCTTCTCGGGCCGCACGATCATCCCAAGCGCGAGCGTCGGCGCCCTCAGGGTCGACGCCGAGATCAAGGATCAGCCGTGGGATGTGGCGCTCCAGGC
>JANOIJ010000112.1:0-3721 GCA_031407575.1 Gemmatimonadaceae bacterium
CCGCGTGGGAGCGGAGCGGCCGGACTTGGCGCATCTCGGCGTAGTGCGATAGGATTGTCGTCGCGTAGAGGACGCATCCGGTCCGCGGAAAGGGTAGAAGCCCACCTGTCAGGCTCGAGTAGTCGCCACCTTCTTTCAGCCCGATGTGCGGACGACGGGCGTTCGACGAAAGGAGGTCGCATGTCGATCGATCCGCAGGACGGACCGCGTCCGCTTCCCGACCGTCCGAATCTCCGCCACCTGAAGGACCAGGCGAAGGACCTGGTCAAGGCTGGCGTCGCAGCCTCGATCACCGACGCGCAGTCGCGTAGAGAGCCTGATGACGCGCAATCCGTCGCTGCACACTGCTCCCTTGGGTTACGGCAAGGATGGGCCGCTGACGTGGGTTGCCGAGTGTCGCGTCCCGTGGGAATCGCCGAGTCCGGCGCGGCTCGGCATGGCAACATGGATGCTCGAGCACGGGTCGGACGTGCATCAGGGCGGCGACGGACTTCGTGGGGCTGCTCACCCGCGGCACCGATGGTCAGTGGCGCTTTGCAGCCGACGTGTACGCTGGCTCGACTCCGGGTACGCATAGCGCACGCACGTTGGGCCGAGGCACGCGTTCCGAGACCGCTGCCGTCACAACACGGCGGGGATTGCTCGCGTGAAGCGGATCTCTTGCTCCGGACGGCCTCGCCGCTCTCTGCTCGTCCCGGGCCGTCTGGGCACTTCGCCGACGAGATCCCTCGTTCGCTTCTCAAGCGTGGCGCGACGCGTCTTCAACTTTCGTCGCAGCGTGGCTACGCTCCAGGCCGAACCCATATACGGCAAGCGCAAGCACCACGATCCCCTTCCCAAGCCATTCGAGCGCCCCCTGCGCTTGGTTCGTACTCGCATCGCCGAGGACCTGTGTCGCGCTCGCGGCGACTAATAGACCAACGATCAGGCTCTTGATGCGTACCAACTCGGCGTGCGCCTGCACACTGTTGTCAGCGTTGATCGAGCTTCGCCAGTATCGCAAGATTCCAAACGTTGTGAGATGCGGCAGGGGCGCCACGAACAGTAGTTCCAAGGCGTGCAACACTCGGGGGATAGTGTCGGCAATCGTGCCGTCGAGCGCACTCCCAGTTGCCGACATTCGCACCAGGGCGACACCGCACATGCCCAGTTGAACGAGTCCGACCGCCATGAGCAGCACGAAAAGGGCGGATGTTGCGATCCCGATCAGCAAGATCAAGTGAGATTGCGCTTTCCGCGTCTTGTCGCTGCTCCCTGGCATCGCTAGGTGGGAACGGGAAGGAAGTGCAGCCCTGGCTGCTTGGCGTACAGCGCGAATTTGTTGTCATCCTCATCGATGAACTCGAGCAAGCCCTGCGCACCCGCTGCGCGGCCACCCGCGTAGCGTACGACCTCCACCTGCACGCAGCTCCGTTCGGGCGGAAGGGCCGCAAGGGCGCTCTTGATCTCCCGCGCTGTAGCTCTGTGAGTCTTGAGGCCCCGCACCGACAGGTATTCGCGGTGAGCCCTCACCAGTCGATCATACGTGGGCTTCTTCACTGGCATCTGCTTGAAGTTCAAGATCAGTTCTGCGAGAGACTCGAGGCCGTAGTACTCCGGGGGCTGGTCAGGTTCCCTCGCGGCGACAAAGAAGCTGCTGATACCCTCGGCATGCAGCATCTGCACGATGGCCGGCACGAAGTTCTTCTCCTGGGCGCAGAGCGGAAAGCGTGCGGACAGCTGATCTAGGCTGTTGAAGAGCAGCGTGATTTGCGTTTCGTGATCACGCGCCTTCAATCGATGTATGCTGATGAGCAGCCGATGAAAGAACTCCTCGGGCGTGATGTAGCCGGGAGGAAAGTACAGTATCTCTACGCGGTCCGCGTCCTCGAGCGCTCGGAGACGCGCATCGGATCCGACCTCGCCCCCCTGCTGTTGCAGAACCTTTCCCAGTGCGTCGCGGGTCGTCTCCTCATCATCACGCAGTGAGACAACGATACCCCTGGACTTCACGTTGTTCTGGACGCGGTGGAAGAGCTCAAAATAGCCGAGATGGCTCTTGTGGCCCCCTCTATTGCCAAGCAGTGCTGTGCACCGTCCGTACGGATATCCTTTCGGCAGAAGGCCCTCCAACCCTGGCACTCCCGAGGGCCAATCGCTCTGAGTCGGCGTCGGTGCTCGTTTCTTGTAGATGGAGAGGATATAGTGAATCGACGGGAAGATGAAGATTCCTCCTTCTCTCCTGTAAGGATGCGCGCGAGCAAGATCCGCCATGTTCGTCCGCTCATTTGGTTCGTATACCTTCAGCTGGTGCTTGCCCCACGTGTGCTTCTGAAAGCGCGCCTTCGCGATCTCGAAGGTGCGGATGAAGTATGCGTTCTTGTCGTCCCAGTCGATGCGAAATACGATGTCGCTCGCATACTCCCAGAACTCGGCGTTCTCGCCTCGACCCGAGTCCAGGACGACGATTAGCAGGTCCGGAACATGGGACGCTGCCTCCATGTATTGGACGAAAAGCTCAGAGCGATCTTTGCCATTGGGAATGGAGTTCAGGCTATCAACCACTACAATATCCGGCCCGTTGCCGGTCAACTGTTCGTCTCCCTCCACTTCGGGCTGAAAATCCTTCGGCAGCACCATCCGTCGAACAGCATCGATGGTGGCGTTGCGGAGGGGTTTGGGCAGTGACTCGCGAAATCCGCGAAGATGGTCGATCGAGAGTAGTTCGACTGTGCCGAATTCACTCTTCGGAGCGTTTTTCGCACGCGTGCCGGCTGGAATGAACACGGTATCAGCCTCGGACCATCCAAAGTCCTTGGCTTTGCCCTTCAACCAATCCGTCGGGCCTTCCGACGAAATGAACAGGGAGCGCTTCTTGGCATTCAACGCCCACCTGTAACAGAGCTCCATGGCAAGGACGCTTTTTCCCGCGCCTGGCCGTCCTGTCAGCAGCAGGGTCTGCGCACGCCCCACGCCGGGCCGACGGATGCCGCCGCCCAGCAATTGGTCGAGCCACGACACCTGTTCACCGGCGCCATCGGGCGACAGGCTCCGCATGACAGCCGGCTGGAAGGCGTTCTGTGGGGCGCTGCGGTCGTACCAGAATGCTTCTGACACCCTTGTCGAGAGGATTTCGTGCGTCACAGCGCCCTCGCGCGTAGCAGGTTCAACAGCACGAAAGGGACAGGATGCGCGAAAGCACGGCGTCGCGCAATGCTGTAAACACGACATCACCGAGAAAGCGTTGAGTGCAGTCTTGCAACCAACCGTCTTTAGACGCTCGGCCGCTCGTTCGGATTCTTTCGACGTCGTTGTGCGCGTGCGAGGCGCGTGAGCAGCTCTTACAGGGATGCGCGGATCGCGGAAAGATTGCGCACGAACTCACTTCTTCGCATGCGCTTACGCGCTGGCGCTCGTCGCGGTGACGATCGTCCCGCATCAGCCGCTCGAAACGCCGGCCGACACTCTTGTCCATCCATCGCCGAGTTCGGCGGGATAAGCTCTTGGTCGTGTTCGATCGGGCCGGAAGCACACGGCGAGCGCTTCGCCGCGAGTGGTCCCGCGCTGGTCGCCGCGCTGGCGATCGTGGCGCTGAGCGTGGCCGCGTGGGAGCGGAGCGGCCGGACTTGGCGCATCTCGGCGTAGTGCGATAGGATTGTCGTCGCGTAGAGGACGCATCCGGTCCGCGGAAAGGGTAGAAGCCCACCTGTCAGGCTCGAGTAGTCGCCACCTTCTTTCAGCC
>JANOIJ010000114.1:0-15877 GCA_031407575.1 Gemmatimonadaceae bacterium
TCTGCACCTCTCCCGTCGTGTACCCCCGTTAAACGCATGTAGTGATTGACGTGCACATTTGACAAGTCGTGAGGTGCCTCTAACTTGGCGCACTCGTCCGTTGAGTTCCGGGTTCACCTCTCGACTAGGGATTGAATGCGCACTGCACGTTGGGTTTGTACCGCCATCGCGGTCACGATGGCAATTCTGCCGGCGACGACGCTCGCGCAGAACATCGATACACGGGATGTCGATACGTACGTCTGGGGCGGCGGCGGCATCTACGGCCAGTCGTTTACGGTCGGTACCTCGACGACGCTCACCAGCTTCTCGTTCTGGGTGGGAGCGAACGACCCGCAGATCGCTGGCGGCACCGGGCCGTATCAGTTCTACACACAACTATTTGCCTGGAACGGCTCCACCGTCACAGGGAGCGCGCTGTACACCAGCGGTGTGCTTGACGCCGTCTGCTGCGACAGCAACGTTCCGCCCCGGTTCGACTTCAGCGTCGGTAGCTTGGCGCTCACGAGTGGCGCGCAATACCTCGCGCTCGTTGCGAACACGGCTGAAGGGGTGGGCCTGAAGCTTGGCTACGCTACGACTTCATCGGGATTCGGCAGCACGTACGCTGGCGGAGAATTCATCGGTGGCTCCACACCGGCCGGCGGACCGCCGGATGCGACCACCGCCTCATACTACCCCATCGCCTTTGCGCCGGGGAACGACCTGATGTTCGCGGCGGATTTCGCCAGAGTCACGGCCACACCCGAGCCGGCGACGTTCGGCTTGATGATCACGGGCCTGATCGGAATCGGGTTCGTGCGTCGGCGGCGCCAGGGCTGAACGACAGCTGCTATCACTTGAAGAAGCGACGGCCCCGGCTCACGAGCCGGGGCCGTTTTTCTCTCGTACGGACGGCAACTCCGCGATCGCGACGGAGGCGAGCGGCGTGGTGTTGCCCGTCACCAGTCGGCGATGGTAGTCCACCTGGCCGAGGTGGTAGCCGAGGTGCACGGCGAGATGGACGAGGAATTCGCCGGTGGGGACATCGGCTCCCGCGAGCTGTTCCGGATACCGCGTGGCGAGGTCGGCGTCCGACAGCTGGACGAGTGTTGACCCGACGGCCCGCGTTGCCGCTGCGATCTCCTCTAACAGATCAGAGCGGCTGACGTCTCGCCGCGAGAACTCCAGGTCGCGCTGCCGCACGTAGCCGGAGTCGCCGAGCCGCGCGCCGATGTAGTGCTGGAGGTTGCCTGCCAGGTGCAGGACGAGCGTGCCGGCGGAATTCGGAACTCCCGCCGGCAGCGCCCAGAGCGACTGCTCACTGTCGTACGCCTCGACCTGCCGCCCGAGCGCGCGCAACTCGCGCAGCAGGCACGCGCGGATGGTCTCGACGATCACTACGGAACGAGCGTCGGCGCGGAGACCTGCACGCGGCCGATCATGTTGGCGTCGCCGCCGAACCAGATCTGCCGGGATTTCTTGTCGAACACCATGTGCCGAATGGTGTTGTTGCCCTCGGCGGCGATGGTGACGGTCTCGGTGAACGCGCCCACCTTGGGATCGAATGCGACGAGGCGGTTCGGCTGCACGCCGGTCTCCGCGAGCCAGATGCGACCGCGATCATCCACCGTCATTGCGTAGGGTAGCGACCTCGGGCCTGATGGCAGCGCAAACTCGGTGACCGCACCGGACTTCGGGTCCAGCTTTCCGAGGAAGCCCCGTGAGTAGTCGCCGTACCAGACGGCGTCGTCAGGCGTGACGGCGATTCGCCGCGGGCGGGCGCGCTCGTCGGGGAGCGGGTACGCCTTGAACTCGCCGGACGCGTCAACGGTGCCGATCTTGTTCGTGCCGAACAGGTCGAACCAGGGGCGGTCCTTCGAGTCCATCCAGATCCCGTACGGGCGCGACCGGGCCTCCATTTTCCACAGGCGGATCTTGCCGTCAGACTGCGTGAGCTTGCCGACCACGCCCGCGTTCTGCGCCGTGAACCACGCGTCGCCCTTCTTGTCGAAGATCATGGTGTGCGGATCGCGCACCGTGGAATCAGGCATCGGGAACGCCGTCAGCTTTCCGTTGGCCGGGTCCATCTTGTAGATGCGGCCGTTGGTGTTGCCCGTGAACCACACGAGGCCCTTGTCGTCCACGACGAGGTTGTGCGGATGCGAGTTCTCCTCGATGTCGTACTTCTTGAACACGCCCGTATTGGGCTCCAGGAATGCGACGTAATTGCCCACTTGCCCCACGAACCAGACGCGGCCCTGCTGGTCGACGAAGGGATCGCGCGGGCGTGTCTTCTCCCACGGTGTGTCCCATGTCTTGGGCTCGGATCGCGGCCCCCCCTGCGCCGGAGCGACGGCCGAGATGACGAGCGTGAGGGCAAGTGCGACGGGAATGGAGCGCATGAAACGCCTCCGGGCGGTTTCGGGGTTGTCTTGGTATACGCCTGAGCGCCGCTAACCGATGCGCATCTCGACCACGACGCCGTTTTCATGGGACGCAAAGGCCGCGTCGATGATGTCGAGCCCGGCGGCAACCTCGGCCACCGTGACCGGCGGTGGCGCGCCGTGAAGGATCGCGTGCGCGACGCCGGCATAGAACGGCGCGTAGTTGCCGACCTCGGTCGGGACGCGCTGTTGGGCGTCGCCCGAGCCGAACACGCCCCACAGCGATTCCTGCTCCTCGCCGTAGCCGGCCGTTCCCGGCAGAATCCCCGCCTTGAGCGAGGTCTCCTGCGGATCCACCCCGTGTTTCACATATGCGCCGCGCGTGCCGTACGCATGGTACCGCGGCGCGCCAATGCCGGCGGACATTGTGGAGCTCAGGTGCGAGCGCGTGCCGCTGGCGTGCGTGAGCGCGATGAACATCTCGTCGGACGTCACGACCGCCGGATCGATGCGGCGCAATTCCGCGTAGACGCGCTCGACGGGACCGAATAGCTGGAGCGCCTGGTCGATGAGGTGGGTGCCGAGGTCGTGCACGATGTTCTCGACGGCGGCGACGGCGTCGAGGCGGCACCAGCCAGGCTTGCGGACGGGGCGCCACCGGTCGAAGCGCGATTCGAAGCGGTGGATGTCGCCGATGGTGCCGTCGCGCATGAGGCGGCGGAGCGTGAGGTAGTCGCCGTCCCACCGCCTGTTCTGGAACGGGAACGCCTTCACGCCGGCGCTCTCCGCGCGTGCGCCGATCTCACGCGCCTCGGCGGCTGTTGCGGCGAAGGGCTTGTCCACCACGACGTGGCGTCCCGCGGCGATCACTTTTCGGGCGAGCGGCGCGTGGGTCGCGTTGGGCGAGGAGATGGAGATCAGGTCGAGGCGGGGTGTGAGCGCGAGAAGCGCCTCGAGATCCGCGACGACGGTGGCGTCGGGATAGCGTTTCTCGACCTCGTGTCGCCGAGCGGGGTTGCTCGTCATCACGGCGGCGAGGCGCAGGCCGGGTGTGGTGGAGATGAAGGGCGCATGGAATGCCATGCCGCCGAGGCCGTAGCCGATCAAGCCGACGTTCAGGGTCATGGGGAGAAGGTACGGGCCGACGGTCGAGATGCCAGACGAGCTGTGTTTGGTGCGACTCGACGGACCTGCGGTGGCGGAACTGCAGGCTGATTTGGAGCGGGTTGCTGCGAGCTGGGGACGGTGGGTGTTGATTTCGCCGCCTCATTCGTGATTCGGAATAGGTGGTCACCCGTCTCCTTGCGGCCTCATTCTGAATTCGGAATGAGCGCTGGCCCTCGCCGCTGCGACGTCATTCCACATTCGTGTTCTTCACGGAATTCCGGGAAACGCCGCGCGAATCTCGAGGAAGAACCACGTGGCGTCGCGAAACGACCGCGCAGCGACGTCCGGACGCTGGACGGATGCAACGGACGCCGCCGGCGCAGTATCTGTTCGTTGCAGCGTTCGCCGTCTGGGGTGCGTCACGTCTCCAGTTGAAGCACGAACCACGAATTGGCCGACGGCGCTCTTTTTTCCCTGTATTCCGTGATGAACCCAAATTCGGAATGAGGACGCGCCGGAAGCCCCCATCACACCGCGGCGCATCGCCACATCACGCACGATTATGGTGCCGCACGCAGCCAGCGCGTACCCCACCTTGAGACCGTGCACAAACGCCCCAACGACCCCATTCAACGCATCCGGCGCCAACTCGCCGAAGCAATCGTCCGCGCGCTCGAACCATCCGCGCAGCACACCGTCGCCCCGACCTTCGGCATTCCACAGCCCAGGATGTCCGAACTGAATCGCGGCAACGTCAGCCACGTCAGTGCCGAATGGCTCATCCGCCGCATCTACCGCCTCGGCGGCACCGTCACCATCACCGTCTCACTCGGCGACGTCGCTTCCGAGTGGCGCCGCGCGTCCTATCGCGCCGCCGCTATTGCACGGGCGTTTGAAGCAACCCGAGCTTCAGCGCGAGCTTCACGTAGTCCGCACGATGCGTCAGCCCCAGCTTGTCGTTGATGCGCTGCTTGTACGTATCCACCGTCTTCGGGCTGATCGACAACTGCTCCCCGATCTCCGGCGCCGTGTAGCCCTCGGCGATCAATCGCATCACCGCGCGCTCGCGCTCCGTGAGCCGCTCGTAGCGCGCCTTGTCCGACGCATTCTCCTCGCGACGGCGCGCGCCCTGCGCCAGCACCCGCGCTGCGGCGGGCATCACCCACACCTCGCCGCGCGCCACCGCCGTGACCGCGTCCACCAGTTCGCGGTCCGCCGCGCTCTTGACGAGATAGCCCGACGCCCCCGCCTCCAGCACCGCCTCTAAATACGCTTCCTCGGCGTGCATGGTGAGCACCAGCACGCGCGGTCCGTCCGGCGCCGCCGTGATGACGCGCGTCGCGGCGATGCCGTCGCCGTCGGCCATGGAAAGATCCATGACCACCACGTCGGCCGCGGTCTTTGCGAGCAGTGCCACCGCCGCGTGTCCGCCCGCGGCTTCACCGACGACGTCGATCTGCGGCGCGGAGCCGAGCACCGCCTTGAGCCCCGTACGCACGATGGCGTGATCGTCCACGAGCACGACGCGAATCGTCATTCATTCCACCCGGCTGAGATGGTCAATGGTACCTTCGCCATCACGCGCGTGCCACGGCCCGGCGCGCTGCTCACCGACAGTCGCCCGTTCACGAGCCCGATCCGCTCGCGCATCGAGAACAGCCCCATGCCGGGCCGACGCTTCTCTGCGCTGGCGACGTCGAAGCCAAGTCCGTCGTCCGAGATCTCGAGAATGGCGGTGGTTCCCTCCTGGCGCAGTTGCACGTTCACGTGCTCCGCCTCGCCGTGGCGCGCCGCGTTGCGAATGGCCTCCTGCGCCACGCGATAGAACGCGGCGGCCAGCGGCGCGGGCAGCGGCGGCTGGAACTCCGTGGCCGCCACATGGACGTCCGACGTCCCCTGCGCACGCGCCTGGCGCGCCAGCCATTCCAGCGCCGCGGCGAGGCCAAGGTCGTCGAGCACGCGCGGATGCATCGTGTGCGACAGCGAGCGCACCTCCTCGAGCGCCTCGGCGGCGAGCTCGCGCAGCGTGGCGATGCGCGCATCCAGCGCCGGCGACGCGCTCTCGCGCGCGGCGGCGCCCAGCTGGAGCATCACCGCGGTGAGGATCTGCGCCGTGGAGTCGTGCAGCTCCCGGGCGACGCGCGCGCGCTCCTCATCCTGCGCGCTGATCACCTGCGCGGCCAGGCGACGCTCGCGCGCGCGATCCTCCGTGAGGCGGTCGAGCAGGGCGTTGAGCGTGCTCCCCACGCGTGCGATGTCGCGATCGGCCAGCACGCTCGAGGGCACGCGTGCCTCCATGTCGCCCGAGGTGAGGCGTGTCGCCGTGGCCTCGAGGTCGCTGAGCGGCCGCAGCGCGACGTACACGAGCGCGAGGTTCACGATGAGGCTGGCGCCCAGGGCGAGGCCAAGAATCGAGACGGCGCTGCCAGGAACGTTGAGGTTTCGCTCGATGGCCACGCCAATCATCGCGGAGAGCACGATGAGCAGGTTGGCCCCGGCCAGCTTGGCGAGCAGAGGAACGCGGAGGATCCGCTCGACGACACCTGTGATGCGCATGCGCCGAAAGGTGGTGCGGCGCCGGGCATTGTGGAGGCTTGGCGCGCGAGTTCTTCGCCGAATGGGCGCGGTCGCCTCTCAGCCCGGGTCCCATCCCAGCCGACTCCAAACTCCCCGGCGCAACACTCGCAAAACCCCGCGTAGTCTCAAGGGGACGTCGTCGGGAGTCAACACGGCGAGAATGAGCCCGGTCATGCCGCCCGGGCTGCCCAAGCGGTCGCTCTGCCTGGTCGTCAGCCGCCGGTTTAGGCAGACCGCGGAGGCGAAGGTTACACGGCGGTCGCGCGGTAGCAGTTTGCGAAAGGCCGCGAATCCCTCCGAAGCGTGCTCCGCGATCATCCATTCTGCCACCGTGTGCAGCGCGGTCAGGAATCCGGCATCACTGGCCGAATCGACGACGGACTGCCACCGCGGCCGTAGGCGACGGAGCATCCGTTCCAGATCCGCCGGCTGATGGGCGTTCGCGTAGGTGAATCCATCCTTCACCACGTTTGCCACCAGCAATAGAAGGTGGTCCACGTCGTCGATACGCAGAATCTCGAGCGCGAAAGTCTCGCTGTCGGGTTGGGCGCGGGCAATGAACCCGGCCACCGTCATGCGTGACAATTCAGGACGGCCCACTTCAGCGTGTAGTTCGACCGCCATGTGGTCGATGGTGAAGAGCACCTCGCCCATCTCCACCGACTGGTAGGAGATCTGCCAGCCGCGCGCTTTGACCAGGGTCACCGCTGCGGCGAAGCTGCCCCGCGGAATCAGGATGTCGACGTCGGCGTATGGGCGCTCGCGCACATCGTCATAGATCCATCGCGCCAGCACAACGCCCTTCACGGGAGCACAGGCTATGTTCGCCCCGCGAAACGCTACCAGCACCGCAAGCAAGGTGCGTTCGGCGGCCATGGCGACAATTAGCCGTCGCGTTCGCTCGTCGACTTTTTGGGTCTTGTCGGTGGTCATGTCGCGGGCTCGTTCTCCGAATCACGGATGCGATGCGAGGCGTATAGCAGCGGGCAGGCATCGACCCGCTGGGCAAGCTCATTCAACGCGCGAAAGGCGACAACATCGCGAAGGTGCGAACCCCGAGGCCGCGCGCAAACGTTGCTCAACGGCAGTGATGCGGGGACGGCAGCGTCACCTACGATTGTTGGAGGATCAGCTGCACCTCCCTGAAAATCCCCTCCGCGATGGGTCTGTTGCCCCGCGTGAGGGCTATGAGCTCATCCAGGGTGATCCAGCCCGACGCTTCGCGGTACGTATACTTCGCGCGCTTCACCCGTGCTTCCATGGCGAGTACGTCGTCGAGGCTCACCATGCTCGTTGGCTCTGCGCCCGTGCGCGCTCGAGCTGTGGCCAGCCTGGATTCGTGCGCTGAGCGCACGGTGTCGAGTGAAGTGTCCTGGGGAAGAAACGCAATGTCGAATGACGGCGGCGAGTTGAATGTCCCCGCAGCCGAGGCATTGCTCGTGAGGACAAAGGTGTTCTCCAGCTCGGATAGGAAATCGTAGAGATGGTGCGTTGCGGCGCCACGCGCCGCGATCTCTCTCAGCTGATAGTAGATCGCGCCGATTCCGCCATCCCCGGAGAGCATGCACCGAATCATCGGCGGGCCAACGTACTGCCCCGACAGCGTAGCTGTAGGAGCGATCTCAATGTCGCCAAGGTACCGATATGCGTGGCTCTCCAGATCGCGCCTGACCTGGTGATACGCGCTCATGTCGAGGTGGGGGAAACCCGACTCCTCTACGAGTGTGATCGTATCGGGCGCATGCTGCGCCTTCAAGGTTGCGATAAGGCTCTCGGCAATCTCGCGTGGTCTGGTCATGGCGCCCGAGTGACCGTGAACGTCCCACCGTCGCTGCGACCGCGCACGGCTGGGTTGTACATCTCCTCCGCCTGCGCCGGAGGTCGCACGAACGTGCCGACCGTCGTCGCGCGGGCGACATACGTGGCCTGGTAGCTCCCCTTCCACAGCTGCCGCGCGAAGTACAGCACGCGGTCGTCGCGGATCTCCTTGTGCTCCCACGGCGTCCACCATCCGCCATCCCAACTGCCGTACAACCACCGTTGTCCAGGCGGCCCCTCCTCCATGTCGGCACTCAGGCGCGGTGCACCCGGAAATGGCGGCAGCGACGCCGACGTGCGCAGCGAGAGATCCACCGCCTCGAGTCCCGCCGGCAGCGCATCGTCTACCACTACGAACTCGCGATCCGCTGGGACGGTGATGCGCAGGCGCACGCGAACCAACTCGCCCTCGCGGACTGCAGTGATCGGCGCTCCGCCGGCGTAACTCTCATACCACCGCTCCACTCCAATGCCCGCATCGTCGGCGCGAACAGGACGCGCCGAGGGAATCTCGAACAGCGTCATGGCGTAGTACGTCGGCGTTTGCGCTGTCGACGTAAGCTTCATCTGGAGCGCGTTGGCGCTTCCCTCGCGCACCAACAGCGACCCCACAGTGAGGCGCAACGAGTCGGCGCGGTGCGGGTCCACGACGACGTCTGCAATGGCACCGCGCGGTCCGGACACGGCGATGCGGCGAGGCGTGGACAACGCCATCGCGCGCGACGCGTCGCTCAACGCTTCTGCCACCACGGCGTGGTCGAGCGTGTTCCACCAGCGCGCTTGCTCGCTGCGTCCAGTCTGCACGAGCGATTCGAACAGTGCACCAAGCAGCGGATGCGTCGGCTGGAGGCGCGCGGTGGTCCCGAGTAACAGCGCAACGGGTCGCGATACCGAGCGAAAGAGCCACCGGCGCGCCGCGGCGGAATCGTCGAGCGTCACGCGTCGGCCCTCGACACGGGCGCTGCGCCACGCGTCGTCCAGGAGCTCGCGCGACCGCGCGCTGTCGGCCCACTCGGCGTACACCGCGGCGAGCGAAAGCCGGTCCTCGAAGCCCAGCTTGTTGCGCAGTCCCCACAGGTCGCGCTCGAGCGTAGTGTCGGGGACTCCGACGCGGCGCAGCATGTACGCCGCAGACATGGCATTGTGCGGCCACGCCACCGAATCGCGCCACGCGTGCCAGGGATCGTCGCCTGTGCGCAGGCGCGTCGGAAACGCGGATGCGAGAAACGTCTTCGCGCGCTCGAGTGTTCCCGCCGGCACTGCTATGCCCACGTCACGCGCGCCGATGAGAAAGTCGAGCGCATAGCCACTCAGCCACGCAGAGGTCCAGTTGACGGAGCTCCAGTAGCCGTAGCCGCCGTCCGCTCGCTGACGTCGCAGCAAAATGCTCACGGCAGCCTCGAGCTGCGCACGATCGCCCGGCGTGATCGCGGCGCTCTCGCCAAGCGCGCGTTGCAGGCGAATGCGTGCGAGCAGCGCGCGGCCCGCGCTCGAGACCTGTTCCGTGCAGTAGTACGGATAGATCCGCAGCGCCTCGGTGAACTGGCGCACCAACGGCAGCGCTGACACACCAAGTTGCAATGCAACGTGCGAGCGCACGGTGTCGGTGCCGTCGGGGATTGAGAGCGACACATCTTCAGCGCCCCTCATCAGGCCCGTCACGACGTGTGCTCGCGCTCGACCCGGCGGGCTCACGGGGAGTCGTGCCTCGACGGCATCGCTCGCGGCCGCCGCGCCTGTCGTGGTGCCACGGAACGTCAACGTGACCGAGTCGCCACCGGTGACGATGAGCGGAAAGCGCAGCTCGCCTGCGCGTTGCGCGTCGAGCGTGTCGGTGAGGGTGGCCGCACCGCGCACGAGCACATTGGTCGTCGCGATGCTGAGCGTGACAGGCGTTCGCGACGCGGCCTCCTGCGTGATCGCCGCACCGGCGAACAGCGTGTCGCCGATGCGGACAATGCGCGGTAGTGCAGGCCGCACCAGGAGCGGCTTCGTGCTGATGATGCTCGTGTCGCCGCTGCCGGCCCAGACGTCGGTTCCAACCGCGACGCCATACAGCCGAAATGTGCCGACGTTGTCCGGCAGCGTAAACGAGACAGTCGCGCGTCCGCTCCCATCTGTGCGAACACCGCCCGTAAAGAACGGAGTGGTCATGAAGTCGCGCCGGACGCGGTCGTTTGCGATCCCCGGCGCGCCTCCCGATGCCGCGCGCATCATGAACGCGCTGCTCATCGCATTGGACACGGACCCGAGCGAGTATTGGTTCGGCCCAACGTCAGGCGGTGCCGACCGCATCCACGCGAGCAGGGTGGAGCCCTGCCATGGGTAATCGCCCCAAGCCGCCATGAGCATCGCGAGCACGGCCGGCCGCACGAACGCCGTGAGCGAGACGACACCCTGATCCACCGCCCACACCGTGGCGTCGGAGCGCGCGGCCTTCCCAGCTGCGTCGCGCACGTTCAGGCTGACGCGCACGGTGTCGCCTGGACGATAGCGTGTCCGCTCCGGCGTAAGCACGACGAGCAGCGATCGCGCTGTCGTGTCGACCTCCACGGTGAGTGCGCCCCAGCGAACGTAGATGCCCGCGCTGTCGCTCCCCTGCGCGCCGTACGGCCGGATTGCGATCACGCGAATCTCCGCGCTCGGAGCGGCATTCATCGGCACGGGGACGCGCACTTCATTCACGCCGACGTGCAGGTCAACCAGGCGCTCGTACAGAACGCCTTCGCGCCGCAACGACACCCACGCGCGTTGCTCGGCTGGTGACTCCACGACGAGCGACACCTCGTCGCCCGGTGCGTACTTCGTGCGGTCGCTCCGCAGCGTGATTTGGCGCGGATCACGCTGCGCCCAGGCCTCGCCGCCGCCCGCAACCCAGATGTCGAGCCCCGTAGTCGCACCGCGGCCCTTCTCGTCGGCGACGGACGCGAGCAGCTCGTAGCTGCCGCCCACGCCCGGACGAAACGTGACCAACACCGGTGCAGCGGCGGACGTGAGCGTCGTACGCCACGCGGTATCGCGCACCGTGCGCGCGTTGATCCATCGCGTCCGCTGGGCGACGACGGTGATCGCGTCGCCCACGCGCGGTGTGCCGTTGGCGCGCACGACGAGCAGCTCCACAGCGATGGAATCGCGCGCTCGCCAGACGAACCGGCGCTCGCGCGTGCGCATGCCGACATACGCATCCGCCGAATGCAACGGCAACGAGAGCTGGGAGGTGACCGCCTGGCGACTGGCGTCCGTCACCGTCACGTTCACATCCAGGGAGCCCGGACTTCCCATCGGCAGCGTCGGGATCGCCAGCGTGAACGTCCCGTTTGCAGCGAGCGCAACGTTGCCGCTTGAATGCGGGAGCACGTCGTCACGACGTTCTTCCGACAACCGCCACTCCGACCGGCCCACGGTGTACCGTTCGAGGCCGGGGACGCGCAGCTCCCATTGTGAACCCTTTCGTGCGCCCCACCACCAATGCACGGCCCCGCCGTCCATCGGAAGCCCGAACAAGTAGCGGCCCCCGATGCGAACGCGCGCTGTGTCGCCGGCGAAGAGCGGCGTGGCGGAATCCGCATCGAGGCGCACGGCGAACTCCGGTGCGCGATACTCTGCGACCTGGAAGCTCGCTCGCCCCGCCGTTCGCCATGCGCCGCCCGCCCGCAACGCGAGCGTAGCCACATAGTGCCCGAGCCGCGCCGAGCGGGCGAGTGGAAAGCTGTCGGCCAGCGCGCCGAAGTCGCTCAGTCGGCCCACGTGCGACCATACGCGCTCGCGCTCGTGCCAGATGGACCAGCGAGCCGAGTCGCCGGATGGCGTGCGATAGCCCGAGTCCGCGGTGAAGGTGCGCACGGCGCCGCCGAGATAGACGCGTTCGCCGGGACGGTAGATTCCGCGCTCAGTGAATGCGCTGCCGTGCAGCCAGCGTTCGTCGATCTTGGTCGTCGCGCCGTACCAACCACGGTTTTCGAGCGAGTCCTCGTTGACGATGACCTCGCGCTCGAGGTATCGCGAGTCCATCATGAGGAGCGCGCGATCGCCATCGGCGTCCGCCTCGATGTGTAGCACGGTCTTCTGGTTCTGCGGCGTGGCGTAGCGCAGCGTCGCGCGGCCGCGCGCGTCCGTCACGGCGCGTCCATACGCGCGCATGGAGTCGTCGAGCATCCGCACCACCGCACCCGCACGTGGCTGCGCCTCGCGCAGCGAGGTCACCCACACCTCGGCGGAGCGGGGCGCGCCCACCACGTGCACTGCGATGTTGGACCGGTGCACGACGGCGAAGCGCGGCGTCGAGGAATACGCGCTGATGTCTTCTACACTGACGCCGGCGAGCATCCGCGCCCCGCCACTGCCCCGCACGTTACCTGCGCGAGGCTCCGTCGCGGCCTTGGGTTGCGCCCTGGACCGGCGCACCGGCATGGCACGAACGAGCAGCAGCGGATCATTGCGCCACGCGACAGGAATCCACGCGGTGGGAATGTTCGTCACACGCTCGTTGTCCGCAGGCGCGCGCGTCGCCACCGAACGAACGATGGTGTCGCGCACGAGCTGCTCCCAGCGGAGGACGTCGTCCGAGTAGCGGTTGTCCGTGAAGCGCAACACCTCGCTCCGAAGCGAATCGGGAATCCTCGCGATGACGACCGTCACCGAATCGGTGTTTACGTGACGGAGGCGCACAAGGGTCGGTGCGTCGCGTGGCACCAGCACTTGTCCGCTCGCGTAACCGACTGACCGCGGCAGCGCGTTCCCCGTGATCACGATGGTGGTATCGTGCGCGAGCCGCTCGCCGTGGGTATTGCGAAGCGTCGATCGAATGGTGATTCGGCTCGTCCGCTTTGCCTGAATGGAGTCGAGCAGCGCGAACCTGCTATCGTCGTGATCGGTGGCGACACGTGCCGGCTTGCCGTCCACCAGCACGTGCGCGCGCACCTCGTCAGCGGTTGTGGGGTTGCTGAAGGCAATCGTGATGGCGCCGCGATCGCACACGCGTCCCACGCGCGGCTTGTCAGCGTCGAGGAATCGCACCACCCGAGTATCGTCCAGGCACTCGACTCCTGCGCGGAACGACGCTCGCACGGCGAACCTCGCGCGCTCCCTGGCTGAATCGCCCACGACCTTCGGCAACCGAATCTCTCCCGTGCATCCCCTCGCCAATCGCTCGACGACGTCGAACTCCACGACGCGCCTGAGCGAATCGAGGCGACGGTCACGCTCGTAGCCGCCGGCTTCGCGCACCTGCCATGAATCACCTGTGGCCGAAATGCGGCGAATCCTCACCGTGCGCAGCGCGAGCGAGTCGGTCCCGCGGCAGTTTTCCTGCGGCACGAACCACGCGCTATTGGCAAGTGCTCGCAGGTCGAACACGCCGTCGAACACAGCGACTGGATGCGCGACGGTGTCTGCGTCGCTCTCGTTCGCCGATGGAAAGACCTGCAGCAGCCGAGGCATGCGCACGTGCACCACGATCGGCGGCCGGTGCGCGAGCGGTAAACCACTGGCGCTGCGCAACGTGGCGTCGATGCGCACCTCGTAGCGCGCGCCCGCGGCCCACGCGGAGTCGAAGTCGGCGACGATGGTGCTCGGGTCTCGCCAGTAAACTCGCGCGCCGACTGCCGGCGTGATGCGGAGCACGCGCGCCGGGTCGATGGACGCGTCGAGTCGCGGCGCGACCGGGTGGTCGAAATCGATGACGACCGGCTCGACGGGCGAGGCCGGCAGCGCAGGACGCACGTGCAGGATGCGTAGCGAGTCCTGCGCGCTCATGACCGCCGGTGCCATCGATGCCAGCACCGCGACCGCTATCACGCCGGCACGGCTCGTCATCCGTTTCATTGCAAGGGCGGACCAGCGCCGTCCGCGAGGCGTCACTACATCAAGGTCGCACTGCACACGTTCACCGCTGGAGGACGAACGGCGAACGGAGAGCGGCGAGCGGCGACAACGTTGTCATCCTGAGCCCCAGGCGAAGGATCTGCACCTGAACAGCGGAATAGCACGTGCAGATCCTTCGCTGCGCTCAGGATGACAGAGTCTGAATGTCGTCCCGACGGAAGCGCGCAGCGCGACCGAGGGACCTGCTTCACCGCTCGCCGCTCAGCGGATATCGCTACTCAAAATCCAGCGCGAGATCCAGCGCCGGCGCCGAGTGCGTCAACGCCCCCACGGAAATCCAGTCCACCCCGGTGCCGGCAATCGCGCGCACGGTATCCAGCGTCACCCCGCCCGATGCCTCCGTCACTGCCCGGCCAGCAACCAACTGCACGCACTCGGCCATCATCGCGGTAGACATGTTGTCGAGCATGACGATGTCCGCGTTGGCGTCGAGCGCCGCCTGCACCTGCTCGAGGCGGTCGCACTCCACCTCGACCTTCGTGCCCACCGGCGCCAGGTCCCGCGCACGACGCACCGCGACGCCGACGTCGCCATCCACCGACGCGAGGTGGTTGTCCTTGATGAGCACCGCCGTCGACAGGTTGAGCCGGTGATTGGTGCCGCCGCCCGCGCGCACCGCGTACTTCTCCAGCAGGCGCCAGCCTGGCGTTGTCTTGCGCGTGTCGAGGATCTTTGCACGCGTCCCGCGCACGGCGTCCACGTACTTCGCCGTGAGCGACGCGACGCCCGAGAGCCGCTGCATGAAGTTGAGTGCGACACGTTCCGCCGCGAGGATCGCACGCGCGTGGCCCGAGAGGTAGAGGATGGAATCACCGCGCTGGAGGCGCGCGCCGTCCTCCGTGTCCACACGCATGGTGACCTTGGGGTCGAGCGTGCGGAACGCCTCGAGTGCGAGCGCAACGCCGCACTGCACGCCGGTCGCGCGCGCGACGAGCCGCCCGCGCGCGTGGCGGTCGGACACGACGGTCGCGATGGTCGTGAGGTCGTTGAACGCGCCGTCCTCGTCCAGCGCGCTCATCACCAGCCCGTGCAGCTCGGCCTGCGCATATGGAAAGCGCAGCATGCCAACGTTGCTCATCGCGGGGGTGCTCAGTGGCGTGATGGTGCGCGGCGCGCTTGTCCGCTCGGGGCGATGGTGCTCCATTTCCATGTGGCGGCTCCAGCTTCCGGTCGACTGGCGCTATTCGCCCGGGTCCACCGTCGTTTCAGGAACAGGGCTCAGCGGGTGCTGGCCGCCGATGGCGACCATTCGCTCAATGGCGAGTCGGGCCCGGGCGGCGACGTCCGCCGGCACGGTGATGCGGTGTTCCAGACGCAGCAGCGCCCGCTTCACCTTGGGCAAGGTCGTCACCTTCATATATGTGCAGGAAGCGCGCTCGTTCGCCGCAAAAAAACGCTTTGCCGGGTTTTCGCGACGCAGCCGATGCAGAATCCCCACCTCGGTGGCGACAATGAACTCGTCGGCGTCCGACTGCGCGGGCCGCTTGATCATCCCCTCGGTGGAAAGAATCTGCACACCTTCAGGGTCCACGTCGCCGGCGCTCATCGCCTCGAGGACGCTCGTGGAGCACCCGCATTCCGGATGGATGAGGAACTCCGCCTCCGGGTGCAGTGACCGCTGGAGACGGATGTGCTCGGGATCGATGCCGGCGTGCACGTGGCACTCACCCATCCAGATATGGATGTTGTCGCGCCCGCTCAACCGCTTCACGTGCGCACCCAGGAACATGTCTGGACAGAAGAGAATCGCCGTGTCGGCGGGAATCGAGTTCACCACCTCCACCGCGTTCCCCGAGGTGCAGCAGTAGTCGCTCTCCGCTTTCACTTCGGCGGTGGTGTTCACGTACGACACGACCACTGCGCCCGGATGCTCGGCCTTCCATGCGCGAAGCTGCTGCGCGTCAATCATGGAGGCCAGCGAGCAACCTGCCGCGAGGTCGGGGAGCAACACGGTCTTCTGGGGTGACAGCACCGCGGCGGTCTCAGCCATGAAGTGCACGCCGCAGAAGACGATGACGTCGGCTTCCGTCTTCGCAGCCTCGCGCGAGAGCCCGAGCGAGTCGCCGACAAAATCCGCGACGTCCTGCACCTCGGCACGCTCGTAGTTGTGCGCAAGGATCACGGCA
>JANOIJ010000156.1:0-13036 GCA_031407575.1 Gemmatimonadaceae bacterium
ACACGGTCGCGTGGGGCTGCACTATGTGGTGTCATCCTGAGCGCAGCGACGGATCTGCACTTTGGGCTTTGCGAGGTGCACACCCTTCGCTGCGCTCAGGATGACAACAGTGCTACCTCACCCGCGCGGAGTCCGCGGCAATCACCACGGAAGAGCTCTTCGCCATTGCGTCGTAGTACGATACGAAGCGCGTGGTCTCTTCCGCCGGTACGCCGGCCAGGTTGCGCGCCCACCGGAAAGCGATCGGCTGGAACAGCAGCTCTGCCTGCACTCGAAATGGTCCGGTCGCGCCACGCAGGTCCACTGAGTAGTCCACCCGGTCACCGCCGCCGATGAAGTCCGCATCACCGGCCGCGTGGCCGAGCACCGCGATGTCGGCGTGCGCGGTTTTCTTGTCGAATCCCAGCGGCAGGAGCCGGTTGTCCTTCACGAAACGCACGGCGGTGAGCAGCCCTGTGGTGACGCGGCCCTTTGGATCCGCCATCACCGACTCGTACACCTGCACCTGATCGGGCGTCGTGATCTCGCGGTAGTGCGGCTCGAACGCCGCCGAATCCGTGTCGCTGTCGTTGCCGGCGATCGCACCAGTGGGCATGACCGCACCCGACTCGAACACGATCGCGCCCGCGGCGTCGCGCACCGTAACACGCAGCCATGCGCGCCGCGACGGATATGCGGTGGGCAGCTTGTGGCCAGTGAGATTCTGCACGCTCACCGTCGTGCGCAGCCGCCCGTCGACGATGCGCGCGTCGCCGACCGTCACGCGTGCCGTTTCCGTCTTCAGGAAGTTCACGGTGCGCAACGCCGCGTTGGTCAGCTCGCGCGGCAGCGCGTCCACGTGCAGCTCCGAGCGGTACTTGTTGAGCATCGCGAGCATCAGGAAATTCCCGCCCAGGAAATCGTGGCGCGACACATCCTTGCGCTTCAGTCCCCAAACGCCCGACACCGGCGCACTGTCCGCGATCACGGGCATGTGGCACGACTGGCAGCTGCGTTCCTGCGCGTAGTCGCTGTGCTTCCACTCGAGAAATGGAACCTGTTCAGGCAGCCGGCCAATCACGTTGCCGGCTGCATCGCGGGCGTTCGTGTACAGCGTGTGGCACGTGGCGCACATCTCGGACTTCTGTACGTGCAGTCCCTGCACCGGCAGGAACTGTGACGACGAGTGCATGATCGTCGCGCGTCCGGCATCGATCTCAAATGGCCCATAGACGCGGCGCTTGAGCCACGGTTGCTCGGTGTCGACGCGATATCCGCCGCTGAAGCTCTGCGGCAGTCCGAGCAGCGTATCCTGCATCTGGTGACACATGGTGCACGACACGCCGTCCGCGGCGAGCAGCGACTCCGGCTCGTCGGAGTCACCGATGGGCAGGTGCTCGAACACGGTGCCGGGCCGACCATCCGCGTGCGCCTCGGTGCGCGACATCGGCATGTGGCAGGTGGCGCACTCGTTCTCGATCTCTTCGGCCGCCTTGGGGTGGTCGAGCACTTCGCGGCGCACCGACGCCTGCCAGTACGGATCGCGCGCCGAGTTCGCCATCATCGTCGCACGCCAGGCCGTCCCGATGGAGACGTCCTCACCGCTGGACGAGCTGAGGTTGTTGTGACAGGACATGCACGCGTCGGCCGTCTGGAAGAGCCGAGGCCCAACGGCGTGCGTGGCCAACGCCTCGGGGCCGATGCCCCGCGCGAGCGACACGACGGCCACCAACGTCACCGCCCCCAGTGCCGCCAATTCGCCGGGAAAGTTCCGGAAACTCATGCGGACATCACCATCCGGAGAAGAAACCGCCGTCGAACCAATCCCAGAGGAGGTACGCGACGAACTCGCGTGGGCGATTCGTGCGGTCGTTCACTGGCAGCCGCATTCCTACGCTGACCAGCACATGCTGGAGCTTGCTCAGGCTCACCTGCAGCTGGGGGATCCATTCCCATTGCATTACCGCGCCGGTGACGAGCTCACGGTCTGCTACGACTTCGACGATCGGCGTCCACGTGCGCCCGAATCCTTGCGCGAGCGTCGTCCCGCCGGCGACGCGAATGTATGCTGCCTTGTCGCCCGACCTCAGCGGCGTCTCGTAGCCCGCGTGCAGCTGCAGGAATGAGTTCTCGCCCAGCGCCTGACCGGCGAGCACGAACGGCTCGAAGATCGTGACGCCCCCTCCGGCGCCCGACGCCTCGTCGCCTGTTGGCAGGATCAACTCGGCACCGGCGCTCAGGATGCTGCCCCGTTCGCCGTCATGGAACAGCGCGCGTTTGAATGCCACCGCAATGTCGCCGAGCTTGGCGCCGGACCACGAGCGCTTGCCGGCTTCCGTCTTCCGTTCCAGACCGAAGGGGATGGCGAGCTCCCACTGGTTCCGCGCACCGACTCGCTTCTCGTACACGAGCGTACCCCCGAGCGTCCGCACGCCGTCACGCGTTACGCCGCTCATCTCGAACACCGTTTCGTCTTCCGGAAACGCCTTTTCGGTGGCCATGGCGCGCGGGAAATTCAATTCGCCTTTCGGCCAGCTCTTGTCGCCGCACATCGAGCGGACGTAGGCGACGACGCGATCGATCTGGTCCGCCGTCAACGCGGCGCCGAATGCCGGCATCCGGTGCGAGAAGGCGCGCACCGGCCCGCCGGCATGGACGATGGAGAACCAGTCCTGCGACGTCTCGCGCGATGAGAACGAGCAATCGGAGAAATCCGGGAGCCCCTCAGCGAAGCCGACTTCACTGTGCGTGGCTCCACGTCCGTCGCTCCCGTGGCAGTTGGCGCATCCCGCGACGAAGAGCTGTCGCCCGGACATCTCCGCCTCCGGGGCGCGCGATTGCGCGTATCCAACATGCTGCGCCGCGAAGAGCGCGACGCACGCAGCCAGCCAGTGGCGGCCGAACGAGACGAATGCCGTGCGGAGACGCGGTGTCGAGAGACCGCTCCTCACGCGGTGACTTCCTGACGCGCTAAGGCCCGCACACGGCGTGCGGCACGATTTCTCCAGCGTCGCCACGACAGGGTCAGCCCTGTATAAAACAGGACGACCGCCGCAAACGAGGCGAGCCCGGCGACCGTCTGCCCGATGATGCCGCCGGCTTCGCCCGTGTGAACGGGACGGACCCACGCGCGAATCTTCGCCGCGTTGCCGGTGCCGTTCGTCGGGACGCTCGGCTTGAGCGCGCCGGTCTTCTTGTCGAGTGACAGCGCGACGCGCTCGTTCGGCAGCGCCTGCACGGTCATCGCCGCGGTGACGGACAATGCGCCGCCCGCCTCGCGCGGAAGCCGGATCTGGATCGTGCGCCAGCCACTGGCCTGCTCCGCTGCTCCACGCGTAAGGTGGTCGAGGCTCGTACCAATCGACGCGAGGGTCATGGATGGCCCGCCCAGCGGCGCCTGCGCGGCGGGACGTTCGGCTCGCGCACCACCGGCCGCGCCACCGCGTCCGCCGCGCTCACCGCCCGCCGCGCCGCCACGTCCGCCGCCCTCACCGCCAGCGCGCGCGCCGCCCATGCCAGAACCGCCCGCGGCAGTGCCGCCGCGCGCCGCGGCCGGCGTGCCATTGCCCGCGTACTTCTCGAGCAATTCGCCAGGCCAACGGTAGGAAAAGAAGGTCGCGGTAACCACCATGAGCAACAGAATGGGAGCGGTCCAGAAGCCCAGTACGTGATGCCAGTTCCAGTCACGCGCACGGCCACTCACACGAGGATTGAACTTGATGACGGCGGAGAACGCACGTGATGACCACTGGCGCGGGAACCACAGGATGAAGCCGGAGATGATCAGGAACAGAAACGCCAGGTTGGACGCACCCGTGATCGCGACGCCGACCGGCGACCGCACCTGCTCGCCCATGTTGAGCGAACGATGCCACTTGAGCAAGGGGTTGATGACGCCGCGCATAGAGGCGTCATCGCCGAGGACCCTCGCAGTGTAGGGATCCACGAACAGCGACTTCCTGCTCTCGAGCCCGAACCCGACGGGATTCGCCGCATCCGCGTAGAGCGTGACCGACGTGACGCGGACGTCAGGCTGCGCCAGCGTGACGCGCTCGTACAGCGAGTCGAGCGGGAGCCGAACCGCGCCTGGTGCAGCCGGCTGTACGTCATGTCGTGTTGCCGCCCAGTCGAGCATCTGCTTCTCATACATGAGCGCAGTGCCCGTGAGGGACATGATGGCCACGACAAGTCCCACGACGAGCGCGCAGACAAGGTGGCTCCAGAAGAGAATCGAGCGGAGCGTCGTGTTATTGCGGGGCGGCGGTTCGGTGGCGACTGACGGCCGCGCGGTCGATCCACCCGAGGGCGGCACCAGTGGGAGGACGTCGCGCGTCGCGACCGCCGCGAGCGGGAGACTCGATTGATTGGGCGTCATCAGCAGTCCGACCAGCGACGGAGGAGGTTGTGGTATACGCCGGTGAGTTGCACGAGGGCGGGATGATTGGGAACGTCTCGCGACAGGCCCTGCAACGCGCTGTCCATGTCGAAGAGGATGGCGCGCTCACCATCGTCGCGGACCATGCTCTGTATCCAGAAGAACGACGCGACGCGCGCGCCACGCGTCACCGGCCGCACATGGTGCAGGCTCGACGCCGGATACAACACCATGTGGCCTGCGGGAAGCTTCACGCTGTGCACGCCATACAGGTCTTCCACCGACAGCTCACCGCCATCGTACTCGTCGGGCTCGGCGAGGAACAGCGTTGCGGAAAGGTCAGTGCGCACGCGATGCGGCGTGCCGGTCACCTGCCGGATCGCGTTGTCCACGTGCGTCCCGAACGACTGGCCGCCCGTGTACCGGTTGAACAACGGTGGAAAAACCTTGAGCGGAAGCGCCGCCGAGATGAACAACGCGCTCTGTTGCAACGCCGAGAGGATGGTCTGTCCCACCTCCAGCGCGACCGGATGATTCTCCGGCACCTGCGAGTTGTGCTTTGCCTTCGCCGACTGCGCACCGGCGGTCACCGCACCATCGACCCACTCCGTGCTATCGAGGAGGCGGCGCGCTTCCGCGACTTGGTGGGACGACAATACATCAGGAACGTGTAGGAGCATGCAACCGTCTCCGAGGGGCCGGGCCGCAAATGAGGTGAACCTCCAGCCTCGGTATCGAGGCTGGAGGTCGTGCACCAGGGGATGGTTAGAGCTTCAGGCTGGTGGAGAGCTTGACGGAGCGCCCTGCGGCGGGCACCCAGTACCGTCCGCTGTCGAAGTACGTCGCGTCCGTCAGGTTGATCAGGTTGAGTCGCACCTGAATCTGGCTGGACACGGTGTACGCTGCATCGGCGTCGTACGACCAGTAGGCAGGCACCGACTGAATCGCCGTGCGGAGCCGGTCGTCCACGAAGCGCACGCCACCGCCGATCTCGAAATTCCCTGGCAGCTTGCCCGTCGACCAGATGTTGAGCGAGTGCTTGGGGGTGTTGGGCAGCACCGTGCCCGCCGTGTTCGTGGCACCCGAGAGGATCTTCCCATCGAGGAACGCGTAACCGGCGAACAGCGTCCATCCCTCCCGCAGAGTACCCGTGGCACCGATCTCTCCTCCAGTCACGCGCTGCTGGCCGGCAAGAATGATCGTCGTGCCCGATGGGTCGAGCGGATCCGCGATGCGCGCGTTCGTCTTGTCCGTCCGGAACCCGGCTGCGGTCAAGAGTAGCCGCGAGCCCAGCAGCTCCCACTTGGTGCCGATCTCGTAGCTGCGATTCTTCTCGGGATCCAGCCCGAGCGTACCACGTGAATCCAGCGAGAGGAGCTCGCCGGTGGGATTGAACGACGTCCCGTAGGCGACGTAGAAGCTCGCACGCTCGACCGGCTTGTACACGAGGCCACCCCGCCACGTCAGCGCTCGGCTATCGTTCTTCGGGAGCTCTCGTTCCAGCGAGTCGCGATACTGGGGGCTGAAGGAGTCCCAACGCAGCCCGAGATTGACCTCCCACTCGGCTCCGAGCTTCATCTGGTCGAACGCGTACGCGCCGAGCGTGTTCGCGATCGCGCTACGGCGCGGCCGCCCTTCCTTGATGGTGCCCGTGTATTTGTCGTTCGGATTCGGATTGAGGAGATCCGTGACGCTCGGCAACGTCGTACTGAGCACATACGACGCGAAGCGGGACTTCTCATGTGTCGCCTCGACGCCGCTCGCAATGGCGTGCTCGATGCCACCCGTGCGGAAGTTCGTCGTGAGGCTCGTCTGGTTCGACAAGTTCTGGTCGTCCGTGATGTGCGAGTTCGCACGGCGCGCCTTGGTGATCAGCGCCGAGGAAACAAGGCGCTGGACGTCCGTGCTCCCCCATGACGTCTGGTTGCGCAGCGTCATGCCATTGCCAAAGTCGTGCGACAACTTCGCTGTCGCCTGCTTGGCGTCCACCTTCTCGAAGTCGAAATCCTTGAGGCCGTAGAACTTGTGCGTGTCGACGCCGGCCGGCGGGCCATTGGTCGTCGCGTCGGCCACGCCGTAGGATGGGATGTTGTCCTGTTTCGCCTGGAAGTAGCTCAGTGAGAGTTGCGTCGGCGTGCCGAGCCCGAAGGCGAGCGACGGCGAGACGCCCCACGACTTGTTCTTGATGACGTCGACACTCGCGACGCCCGCGTTCTGGACCTGCGCGTTCAGGCGGAACGCGGATCCCTCGATGGCTCCGATCGGCTTGTTCACGTCCAGCGTGCCGCGCGCATACTGCGCCGAACCCGCTCCGAGGACGCCCGAGTAATCCTCGATCAGGTGCGGCGACTTGGTCACGATGTTGATCGAGCCACCGGTGGAACCGCGACCGGAGTACACGGAGCCCGGCCCCTTCGACACTTCGATCTGCTCGACGTTGAACGTCTCGCGCGAGTAGCCGCCGGCGTCGCGCATGCCATCGACGAACACATCGGAGCGTGCGCTGAATCCGCGGATGTTGAAGTTGTCACCCGGCGTGGCACCGCCTTCGCCGGCGTTCACCGTGAGGCCGGTGACGTTGCGCACGGCATCGCGCAGCGAGGTCACACCCTGCGACTCGAGCAGGTTCCGCGGGACGACGGTGATCGTCTGTGGGACGTCACGCAACGGCTCCGAGTACTTTTCGGAAGCGACCGCTGTCTGCCGCTCGGCCACGACGTTAACGGCCGCCAGCTGCGGAAGTCGGCCGCGCTCGAGCGCAATGCTGCGCGGATTGGTGAACTTGTACGTGAGGCCAGTCCCGGAGAGGAGGCGGCGTAGCGCACGCTCCGGTGTCTGCATGCCGGTGACGCCCACCGATTCGACCAGCCCGATCACACCGTTGGGATCCGTGACCGAGATGCCGGTGACGCGCGAAAATCCCTCGAGGACCGTCGAGAGGCGGCCGCCTGGGATGTCGTAGCGCTTGGCGTCGGACGCGGCGGCAACTGCCGGCGTCGGCGTCTGCGCAAACAGGGTGGTCGGCATGCCGCCGACAGCGGCGGACATCACGAGCACGCCAGTGAGGGCCCACTTGGGAAATCCGGCACCGGCCTGCGGAGCGGCGTGGTGCGGCGTGGCCTGCAGCGGTGCGTGTACTCTTCCGGCGCGGCGTCGGCGGCGTGCAGCACGACGCTCAGTGAGTTGCCTGCTGGATTTCTTCGGCTTCATGGTGGGTGCCCGCGGGGAAAGGATGGCCGGCAGCGGCGCCGAACGGGTTCATGTTGTTTACATGAACAGCAGATTTCAGCCGATCGTGCCTCGCAATGCGCATGCCTTCGCGTTCATGTTCTGTTCATGTTCGCTGTAATCCGTTGATGGGACTCAGCTTGCAGCGAAAAATTCGCTCGCGCGCGGTACGCGTGATCGACGCTCGCGCGGACGTTTTGCGTGGCACGGCCGCAACACACCACTGCGGACGTCCTACACTTTGCGCGGTGACGCGCCTAGACCGCGTCGTCGAGGTGATGCGGTGCCGACGCGCGCACGTTGTGCGGGAATCGCACGAGAAACACGGTGTGACCTGGACGCGACTCCACCAGCGCGAGCAATCCGCCGTGCGCTTCGGCAACCCAGCGCGCGATGGCCAGCCCTAGGCCCGCGCCGCTGGTTGCGCTGTCCAGCGCGCGCGACCGTGCGCCATCCACGCGGAAGAACCGGTCGAACACGCGGTCGCGCGCATCGGGAGGGATGCCTGGCCCGTGGTCCGTCACCGAGATGAGGTACGCCCCATTCCGGTCGCGAAGGCCGAGTTCGACCACGCCCTGGGCCGGCGAGAACTTGATGGCATTGTCCAGCAGGTTGAGGAGCAGCCGGCCCAGGAGATCGGCGTCGCCCTCGAACGGCGCGCCATCCACGTCCATCAACTCCACGCGCACGCTCCTGCGCTCGGCCAGTCCGCGCACGGCCCGCGCCGCCGCGTGCACCGTCTCTTCGAGATAGATCGGTTCCTGGCGCACGGTGAGGTGGCCCGAGTCGGCGCGCGTGAGGAGGAACAGGTCCTCGACGATCCGCGTCAGGCGCTGCGCAGCGTCGCGCATCACGGCGAGCGCCTCGCGGTACTCGTGCTCCTCCCGATGCTCGCGCGACAGCGCGACCTCAACTTCGGTGCGCAGGATGGCAACGGGCGTGCGCAACTCGTGCGACGCGTCCGACATGAAACGACGCTGGTGCACGAATGCGTGCTCCACACGCGCCAGCAGGCCGTTGATCACCTTGGCGAGTCCGCCGAGCTCGTCGTGCGGGCTGATGACGGGCAGGCGCTCGTGCAGGTTCGACGCGCTGATCGCCGTCGCCTGCGTGCGCATCGCGGTCAGCGGTGACAAGCTTCGGTGCGCGAGCAGGTAGCCTCCAGCTGCCGCGCTCAACAGCATCAACGGAATGGCGGCGAAGTACAATGCGCGGATGTCGGCGAGCATGTCGCTGACGCTCGCCAATGGATATCCCCCCACCAGGCGGTGGGGCACGCCAGACACCGAGTCGCGCTGCACATGAATGCGATAGCTCGCCCTGCCGCGGCCAAGCGTGAAGCTCGCGGAACTCGACGGGAAGTGAGCGAGTGTGTCAGCCAGCGCGCGCAAGTCGAGTTGCGGGTTGGCGCTCGCCGCGTCCTGCGGGCGTGTGCCCGCCGCCACGAATTGCGACGCCGAGTCGAACATGACGATCTGCATCTCGCGGAACCGCATCTCCGCGAGCGCGACGCGCATGCCGACCTCGCCGCTTTGCATCTCCAGCACCTCGTGCGCCAACTCGGTGGAGAACGCGGACAGCGCATCCACAAGGAAGTTGTCCGTCCGGTTCACCAGCGTGCTGCCGAGCGCGAAGTACGACGCCACGGCAAAGCCGACGAGCGGGACGCCGAGCATCGTCGTGTACCACGTCGTGAGCCTGGCGCGGACGGACAGGGGCCATCGGGGCATCACGTCAGCGCTTGCGCGATCCGGTCGTTCGCTTCGCAGAACTTGCCAGCGTCGCGTCCATGTGTTGGGCGTGCGTGTCGGCGGTGAGCTGTGGGGCGGCGAGCATGTGGCCGGCGCCGCGCACCGTGGACAGCAGCGGGACTTCGCGCGGTGCGTTGATCTTCCGACGCAGCCGGCTCGCGTAGACGTCGATCAGGTTGGAGAACGGATTGTGATTGTCGTCCCAGACGTGCGTGGAGAGCTCCGCACGGGACACGATGCGTCCGCTGTGCCGCGCGAGGTACTCGAGGAACGCGAACTCCTTGGCCGTCAGCGAGATCGCGCGGGGCCCACGCCTCGCGGTGTGCCGCGACGTATCGACGATCAGGTCGCCGACGGTCAGCATGGCGGGCAGCACCTCGCCGCGCCGGCGCAGCAGCGCGCGCAAGCGCGCCAGCAGCTCGCCGAACTCGAATGGCTTGGTCAGGTAGTCATCGGCGCCGGCGTCGAGGCCCGAGATCTTGTCCTCGAGCGAATCGCGCGCCGTGAGCATCAGGATGGGAACCTGGTAGCCGCGGCTCCGGAGAATCCGACACACCTCCATGCCGTCCCCACCAGGCATGAGGACGTCGAGGATGATCGCGTCATATCCGGCGAGCGCTGCATGATACAGTGCCTCATTGCAGTCCTCGACTTCGTCGACCGCATAGGACTGCTCTCGCAGCCCGCGTGCGATGGCTCCTCGCAGCTGACGCTCGTCCTCGGCAAGCAGTATTCGCACGTGCGGGCCCACTCCGTCTCGCGGCGTCGCGTCAATTCCATCACTCGTCATCAATATACCCGGCTGATGCTGTAACGTGCCTGAATTGCGCGGATCGGCGAATGCGGTCGTGAGACGACGTGACGGCGGGTCGAATCGGGCACAAGCTGCGCTATTTGTGGGGCGTAGCGGACGTCGGCGTCCCGACACCGGCAGAAGATGCAACCTCGGCCGCTGACTGTGCGCATAGCATTCATGAATTCTACATGAAGCGCAACTGCGATTTTCGATTTGGCCGAAACCTGATGCGCGATGCGTTGTCATCCTGAGCGCAACAAAGGACCTGCATCTCTCAGCCCGAGCGAAAGTGCAGATCCTTTCGCTGCGCTCAGGATGACATCACTGGCGTTCGGACGGCGTGCCGCCCAGCGTGGGAACGATGGCGCTGGACGCATCGCGCGAACGGCGCAGCGTGAACGCGACCGGGGCGCCGATGCGCATCCAGCGGTTGCCCCGCTGCTCCGTGAGCGCAACCCGCCGCGGCGCCCGCCGAGAGCGCAAGCGCAACGGCGGTGCCGAGCGGGTGGATGCGAAACGTCATCAGGGGACGATTGGCGCGTCCGGCTTCACCACTGGCTTCCGCTCGCGCAGGTGGTCTTCCATGCGGATGCGCGGAATCCCTTCCTTCATCCACTCCGGCGCGGGCTTGCCCGAGAGGTAGTGATCGAACCACTCACCCATGCGCACGGCATAGTCCTTCTGGTTCGTGGGTCGTGCGAGGCCATGATTCTCGCCCGCATACTCGAGCATGATGACTTCCTTTCCCAGCTGCCGAAGCGTGTTGTAGTACGTCACGCCCTGGTTGAAGTCCACCGCGCCGTCCTTGTCGTTGTGCAGGATGACGAGCGGCGTCTTCACGTTCTTCGCCTGGAACACGGGCGAGTTGCGGATGTAGGCGTCGTAATGATCCGTGAAGTTGCCCTTGAAGCGCCCCTGGCTGGATTCGAAGATCGCCTGGTTGGTACCGCCGCTGTTCCAGTAGATGGAGCTGTACATGCTTACCAGGTCGGTGAGCGGCGCACCGGCGATGGCGCTCTTGAACATGTCGGTCTGCGTGACGAGGAACGCCGTCTGGTAGCCGCCCCACGAGTGGCCCCACAGGCCAACGTTCGTCGAGTCCACGATGCCGGTGGCGATGGCGGCCTTTACGGCGGGCAGCACGGACCACACCGCCGACATGCCGGGATCGTTGAGCTTGTACACGATGTCGGGATCGAAGACGACATACCCCTTGCTCGTGAATAGCGTCGGGTTTGGCGCGCGCGTCTCGTTTGGCGCCGCGTAGGCGTGCCGGTTCTGCGACCGCTTCTCGTAGATCGTCACGAGCATCGGATACTTCTTGCCCGCGTCGTAGTTGGCCGGGAGGTACAGTGTGCCCTGGAGCTTGTCGCCCTTGGCGCTCACGTAGTCCACGAGCTTCGTGCCCGTCGACCACGCGACCTGTCGCTGCTGTGGATTCGCATCCGTCAGCTGCTTCTCGCTGCCGAACGCGGAGCTTGCGAGGTGAAAGTTCGGGAAGTCGAGAAAGGTCTGGCGCGTGAAGAGGAAGACGTCGGCATCGCGCGCCTTGAGGAAGTTGAGCTTCGCGTCCTCGAAGACGAGGCTCGCGGCGCCGCCGCGACGACCGTCCACGCGCGCGAAGCCTTCCTTCTTCGTCCACTCACCGTAGGTGGCGAAATAGAGTGGCTTCGTGAGGTCGATGCCCTTCTCGCGCGGGTCGAACGCATAGCGCCGCAGGTAGTGCACGCCCGTCTTCCGCCCGTCGCCCGTGAGATTGATCGCGGTGCCGCCGCGCGTGGGCACCTTCCAGACGTCCCAGCCGTCGGACAGCAGCACGGCCGAGCCGTCCTTCGCCCAGCCCATGGGGCCGAATGGCGGCGGCACGAGGTTGAAATGGTCGTCTGCCGTGTCACCGAACACGGTGGGCACGCCGCGCGTGATGTCGCGCGTCTGTCCCGTGGCCATGTCGAGCACGTGGTAGCTCGTGTCCATGCCGAAGTAGAGCAGCAGCGTGCCGTCGGGCGACGGCGCAGTCGGGCCGAGGTGCTTTGGTACCGCGCGCTTTCGCACGCCGGTCTTGAGGTCGATAGTGTAGACGTCCTGATAGTAGCGGCCACTGTAGCTCGCCACCTGCTGGTACGCGCGGGTGTCGATGCCGATGGCGAACCGGTCGCGCGGCGCCACATTCAAGTTGCGCAGCTCATCGTCTGCGAGACGCATGAACTTCTGGTCGGCCAGGCGGTAGAGCGACAGGTAGCTGTAGGACTTGTCCGCCTGCTCCTGCACGATCTGCTGCGACTGGAGCCGCGGGTCCTTCCAGTGCCAGAGGATGAGCGACGGATTGTCGTCGTCGGCCGGGACGTTGGGCTGGTTGATCGTGCCGCCCGCGCCTGGTGCGCCAGCCTGCACGACGCTCGGCCGGTTCGCTGCGTTGGCGCCGCCACTGGCGTCGGCCAGGACAGGAGTGGCCGGCTTTTTCTTCGCGTCCCTGATCCCGAAGTAGACCGCGGAAAAATCATCCGCCCAGCGCGGAGCGCGGTCGGCGCTGATCTGCATGCCGGCGGGGAATCCGGCGAGCGTCTTTCCGTCGATCACGGTACGCACGGGCGCTCCCTTGCCGAAGCCGGTGAACGCGATCAACGCGAATGACGTGTCCTTCGCCGCGCTGTCCGGCATCCCGCGCAACACAGCGAGCGCGAGCCCGCTGTCCGCCCATGTGAGGCGGCGATACAGCCCACGCTCGCTGTCGAGGCTCTTCACGACGTCGGTCTTCATGTTCCGCAGCTGGACGCCGTTGCCGAGCCGGTCGCGCGCGTCGACGGTGTAGGCGAGGAACTCGCCGGAGTCGTCGAAGGCAAACTCGGCGACATTGCCGACGTTCACCATTTCGCCGCCGGTCAGGTTGTACAGCAGCAGGTCGGTGCC
>JANOIJ010000172.1:0-18108 GCA_031407575.1 Gemmatimonadaceae bacterium
TAAAGCGAATGCTCTCGTGGGTCGGATTACGGTTGTTCTCGACTGCAGGTGCAGGTCCTTCGCTTCGCTCAGGATGACAACCGAGGTACGCAGAGGAACTGCAAAGGCAACTTCATGAAAGGGACGAATCAGGGGCAGCCACCGTGGTGAAGCGCCGCTGACACTGAGAGAGAAAGAGATTCTGCAGCTGTTGTTCTCTGCGTACCTCTGCTCCCCTGCGTCCTCTGCGGTAAAACGAATGCTCTCGTGGGTCGGACTACGGTTGTTCTCGACTGCAGGTGCAGGTCCTTCGCTTCGCTCAGGATGACAACCGAGGTACGCAGAGGAACTGCAAAGGCGCCGCCACCGTGGTGAAGCGCCGCTGAAACTGAGAGAGGAAAGAGATTCTGCAGTTGTTGTTCTCTGCGTACCTCTGCTCCTCTGCGTCCTCTGCGTCCTCTGCGGTAAAGCGAATGCTCTCGTGGGTCGGATTACGGTTGTTCTCGACTGCAGGTGCAGGTCCTTCGCTTCGCTCAGGATGACAACCGAGGTACGCAGAGGAACTGCAAAGGCAACTTCATGAACGTGACGAACCAGGGGCCGCCACCATGGTGAAGTGCCGCTGAAACCGAGAGAGAAAGAGATTCTGCAGTTGTTGTCCTCTGCGTCTCTGCTCCTCTGCGTCCTCTGCGGTAAAAACGAATGCTCTCGTGGGTCGGATTACGGTTGTTCTCGACTGCAGGTGCAGGTCCTTCGCTTCGCTCAGGATGACAACCATTCTTCAAAATGGCATTCGACATGTCGCGTGGCGAACGGTCATTCCGTCTCCTCGCCGCAGACTCGGCACCCGCGTTACTCTGCCCCCCTGTGCTGTGGCCCCATCGTCACCAGCACCTCGTGCGTGGCGCCGTCGTCCGCCAACGGAATGATGCCGTCCGCGCAGGATGCGCCATCCACCGTGACGCTCGCGACACCGGTGGAGACGCCCGACGGATTCACGACGCGCACGCGATAGGTCGCCGAGTGATGGCGATAGACGATGCCGTACTCGGGCCACGACGACGGAATGCACGGCGCGATCACGAGCGTATTGCCGCGTTTCGTGAAGCCGAGCATCGCCTCGATGGCCGCGCGGTAGCTCCAGCTCGCGGAGCCCGTGTACCACGTCCACCCACCGCGGCCCACGTGACCCGGCGCATCGTACACATCAGCGGCCACCACGTAGGGCTCCACGTTGTAGCGCACCGCGTCGTCCTTCGTGCGCGCGTGCGTGAGTGGGTTGAGCAGGTCGTAGAGGTGGAACGCCAGGTCGCCGTCGCCGAGGCCGGCCGCAGCGAAGATGGTCCACAGCGCTGCATGCGTGTACTGCGCCCCGTTCTCGCGCACGCCAGGCAAGTAGCCCTTGATGTAGCCGGGGTCGTGCTCCGTATGGTCGAACGGTGGGGTCAACAGCAGGACCATGCGGTCGTCCTCGCGGACCAGCCGCTCCATCACGGACTTCATGGCGGTCACGCTGCGCGCGGGATCGCCGGCGGCGGAGAGCACGGACCAACTCTGCGCGATGGAATCGATCTGGCACTCGCTCTCGGTGGCGGAGCCGAGGGGGCTTCCGTCATCGAAATAGGCGCGGCGATACCAGGCACCGTCCCACGCGTGCCGCTCCACCGAGGCGGCGTACTCGTCGGCGCGATGGCGGCACCGGTCCACCACCGCGGCATCGCCGCGCAGCTCAGCATGGCGCGCGAAGCGGCGCAGCGTCGTGATCAGAAACCACGCGAGCCACACGCTCTCGCCCTGGCCGTGCACACCAACGCGGCTCATGCCGTCGTTCCAGTCGCCAGAGCCCATGAGCGGCAACCCGTGCGCGCCGCGCGTGCAGGCGCGGTCGAGCGCACGCACGCAGTGCTCGTACAGCGACGCGCTGCGATCGCTGCGAATCGGCTTGTCGTAGATCTCGTGCTCGATATCCGTGAGCTCGCGCATCTCGAGATACGGCGCGTGCTCATCCCAGATTCCCGTGTCGCCGCTGACGTTGACGTAGTGATCGACGACGAATGGCAGCCACACCAGATCGTCGGAGAACTTCGTGCGCACGCCGCGATCGCTCGGTTCGTGCCACCAATGCTGGACATCGCCCTCGGGAAACTGGCGGCCCGCGGCGCGCATGATATGCGCGCGCGCCACGGCGGGCTCCGCGTACACGAACGCCATGCCGTCCTGGAGTTGGTCGCGGAAGCCATACGCTCCGCTCGACTGGTAGAGCGCCGACCGTGCCCACATGCGGCACGCGAGCGCCTGATAGAGCGACCACCGGTTCACCAGCGCGTCGAGCTCCACACTCGGCGTACTGACGGTGATGGTGCCGAGCCGCGCGGTCCACGCATCCACCGCGGCCTGCGACTCGTCGCGCGCACGGTCCACAGCCCCGCAGCGCGCAATGATCGCACGTGCCTCCTCCTCCCCGCGCGCGGCGCCGAGCAGCACGACGACGTCGCGCGTCTCGCCAGGCGCCAGCGCGATGACACAGCGCAGTGCGGCGCACGGGTCGAACCCTGCGCCCATGGTGCCGGACAATTCCTCATACGAGAGTGCGATCGGCGACGCGAGACTGCCGTTGCGCCCGATGAACGCCGTGCGATCTGCCGTAGCGCTCGCGACGGGCTCGCTGATCCAGGAGAACGCGACCTGCGACGCGAAGTCCTCCGCGAAGAAGTTCTGCGCGAAGATCGCGCCCGTCTCGGGATCGCGACGCGTGTGCACCTGATGGCGCGTGAACTCGCGCAGCGCGCCGAGCGCCCATTCGACGAAGCTGGTGAGCACGATGCGCCGGGACCTGGTGCCATCGTTGCGCAGGCGGAGCCGCGTGATCTTCACGGGATCCTCGCGCGGCACGCTGAGCGATAACTCGCTCGCGATGCCGGCGCGTCCATGCTCGAACGTCGTGACGCCAGGCGCGTGTACGATGCGGTACGGCGCCGGCCCGCCATCGTCGTCGTCGCGCGCCGGCGCGGGTGCCGGCGTAGGACTCCACACCTGACCCGTCTCGGCGTCCTGGAGGTAGAGCACCTCACCCGCGGGATCGCTGACCGGATCGTTGTGCCACGGCGTGAGACGGTAGAAGTGGCTGTTCTCCACCCACGCGAATCCGCCGCCGCGCTCCGTGACGCAGAAACCGGCATTGGGATTCGCGATGACGTTCGCCCACGGACCCGGCGGCACGTGACTGCCGTCCACGTCGATGCGGTAGTCGTGCGCGTTGGTGAGGGTGCCGAAGCCATTGCCCCCGGTGATCGGCGGCTGGACAATGGCGTCGCGCACCTGGTGGACGGGCGCGACGTCGACGCGCTCGGAGGGCGTCGACGGCGTGATGGTCGCGGCGACGATCTCGCCCAATCCAACGCCGTCGCACACGATGTGCACGCTCGCGGTGGCGCGAAGCATGGTGACGTCCTCCGGCGCGAGCACGTCCGAGCGGCGGATGAACACACCGCCGGGCACCTCGAGCACACCTCCTTCGGTGGAGGACAAGACCATCGCCATGATCTGGTCCTGCAGTTCCTGGATGTACGACGGATCCTTGGCATTGAGGATGACGAGATCAGCGCGAACGCCCTTGATGCGCCAGTAGTTGTGCGCCACGAGCAACTGTCGCACGCTCGGCAATCCGGCTTCGCCGCGAATGCTCGCGAGCACGATGGGCAAGTCGCCGGAAATGCCATGCGCCCATAGCGCCGACTGCCCGCGATGATTGGCCGCGCGCTCCTGTTGCGGCGCGCGCAGCGCCTCGCGAGGATGGATGAGGGCGCCCGCGAGCTCCTGGTACAGCGCCGCCGCTTCTGGCGACACATTGAGATCGCGCAACTCGATCTGTGCGACGGTCCACGACAGCGCCAGCGCGCGCTCGGCGGCCTCGAGGTCGTTGTGCCGGTCTGCCGCGGCCACCGCTTCATCGCGGCTGTCGGTCGCGATGGTCGAGAAGGCAATGGTGGCCGAGCGTCCAGGGCCGAGTCGCACGCGTGCGCGCAGTGCCGCGATGGGATCCAGCACGGCACCGGCGGAGTTGGACAGCGGACCAGCGGCGTCGAGGGCCAGTGGCGCCTGCGCGTCGCGTCCGCGGCCGATGAAGAGCGCGCGATCGGTTTCACAGCTGACCGATCCCACGGACTCCGGACCAAGTGCGACGACGTGTGCGCACCAGGGCCGGTGCTCGGTGGAGGAGCGGGGCCGGCGGCTCGCGAGCACCGCGTGTTGGGATTCGAGCCACTCCGTCTCGACGAAGAGATTCTGGAACGCAGGATGCGCGCGATCGGCGCCAGCGGACGTGAGGACGATCTCCCCGTAGCTCGTGAGCTCGATCTCGCGCTCGATGCGCGACCGGTTGGTGAGCGTGACGCGCCGAATCTCGGTGCGTTCGCGCGGCACGACGACGATCTCCGTGCGCGTCTCGATGCCCTTGTCCATGCGGGAAAAGACGGCGCGATCCGGCGCAAACGACACGGCGTAGGTCGTGGCCGGTGCGCGCACTGGTTGATGCGCCGCGGACCACACGGCGCCCGACGTCACATCGCGCAGGTAGATCCACTGGCCTGTCGCGTCACGCGTGCTGTCGGCGCGCCAGCGGAAGATGTCCATCTCTCCCGAGCGGCTGTAGCCACCGCCGGCATTGGTGAGCAGCACGCAATACGGTTGTCCACCGAGGAGCCCCACGCGAGGCTCCGGTGTATCCGGCGTGTCGAACTCGCGCGTGACCGATTGCGCGCGCGGCGCGCGCACGAGCGGATCCGTGGGCGCATCGGACTGCGCGGTACGCGCGGTGTAGCGGCGCGGCACACGTTCGTCGAGCAGCAGCGCGGCGGCGCGCACAAGGGCGTCGCTGAGGAACCGCCGCTGCCAGATGCCCTGGCCGCGCTCGAGATCGAGCGCGTTAGCGAGGGCGACGATCGTCATGCCGACGTGATGCGCCATGACGGTGCGCACGATGGCCGGACTCGTCAGCGATTCCGGGCGCGTGTAGTCGAGCGCGTCGTAGAAACCGTTGGGGCCCAGTGCGCCGAGGCGTTCGAAGGTCGCGAGATTGCGCATCGCCTCGTGCGGCGCGACGGCCAGCGCGAGGGCGGACGCATACGGCGCGACGACGACGTCACTGCCCAGGCCGCGCTTGAGTGCGAGGTCCGGCACGCCGAACGCGCGGTACTGATACGTCTCGTGGCGGTCGCGCACGTTGTACGCGCACTCGGAGATGCCCCAGGGGACGTTGCGCGCGTGGCCATACGAGATCTGTCGGCGCACGGCGGCCGCGTGCGTCTGGTCGAGCAGCGAGAACGGCCGCGACGGCATCACGAGCACGGGCATCAGGTACTCGAACATGCTCCCGCTCCACGAGACGAGCGCGGTTCCCGCATCGGTGGACGTGAGCGACCGGCCGAGATGGAACCAGTGCTCCGCCGGCACGTCGTCCTTGGCGACGGCGAAGAAGCTGGCGAGCCGCGCCTCGGAGGCGAGGAGGTCGTAGGTGGAGACGTCGAGGCGGCCGCTCCGTGCATCGTAGCCGATGGAGAAGAGCTTGCGCCGCTCGTCGTAGAAGAGCGTGAAGTCCATGGCCATGGCCAACGTCCGGGCGCGCCGCGCAACGACGTCGAGCCGTGGCTGCGACGGAGGGTCGTCGTCTGCCTTGAGCTCGCACGCGGCCGCGAGCGCGATGAGGTGGCCGGCAAGATTGCCGGAGTCCACGGCGGACACGTACGGTGGATCGAGGACGCGGAGGTCGTGCAGGTCGTACCAGTTCATCAGGTGCCCGCGCAGCTTGGTCATCCTGTCCATCGCGTCGAGGGCGCGCTCGAGGCGCTCGAGCATCTCCTCGGCGGCGATGAAGCCGAGGTCGTGCGCCGTGACGGTCGAGAGCAGTTGAAGGCCGATGTTCGTGGGCGAGGTGCGCCTGGCGACGACCGGCAGCGGCGTCTCCTGGAAGTTGTCCGGCACCAGCCAGTGCGTGGATGGGCCGGTGAACTCCGCGATGTAGCTCCAATGCACGCGCGCCAGCCGCAACGCATTCTCACGTTCGGCTGGTGTGAGCTCGAGATCCGCGCGCGCGATGGGCTCGCTGAGCTGGTGCGCCATCTCGGGCGCGGCCAACCAGCTGATACCGAGCAGCGCCACCAGCAGCATGTTCGCAATGGGATCCTGCCGCGCGAGACTCGCCGCGAGCATGGGCAGGAGGACGACGGCCGCGAGCGCCACGGCGGTCCACATGCGCGACCATACCATGCCCCGTCCGCCGACGCTCGCCTGCTCCACCTGCGACGCGGTCTGCCACTCGAGCAGGCTCCGGCGCGACACGAAGACGCGATACAGCGTGCGCACCACGGCGTCGGTGGCGAGCACCGCCTGGTGTGGCAGCATGACGAGCGCGATGACGAACTGTCGGAGCGAGAGCGACGCGTCGCGCAGCAGGGCGCGGTAGTATGGCCCCCACGATTCGCCGCGCGGGGGACGCAGCGCCGAGACGACGAGGGGAATCGCCCACGGGGCGGCCATGGCGCCCGCCGCCGCGAGGGCCCACGCGATACCGGCGTTGGGCAACACCGTCCATCCGGCCACGATCCACGCCAGCAGCCACACCGGACCGAGGCTGCGACGCATGTTGTCGAGGATCTTCCAGCGCGAGATGGACGTGAGCGGATTGATCGCCTCGCCACCGGGGGCCGGCGCGTCGTTGCCGAGCCACGGTGCGAGCTGCCAGTCGCCGCGCACCCATCGGTGCGACCGTCGCGTTGCCGTGAGGTAGCGCGTGGGATAGTCGTCGAAGACTTCGATATCGGTGACGAGGCCGGCGCGAGCGAAAGAGCCTTCGATGAGATCGTGGCTGAGTAGCGAGTTCTCGGGAAAGCGGCCGGCGGTGGCGCGCTCGAACATCGCGACGTCGTAGATCCCCTTCCCCGTGAAGGTGCCTTCGCCGAACAGGTCCTGATACACGTCGGACACTGCGGTCGTGTACGGATCCACACCGGGGTGGCCGGCGAAAATGGTGGAGTAGCGCGAGCCGTTCGCGCTGGCCAGCGACACGCTCACGCGCGGCTGGAGGATGCCGTAGCCCTTCACCACTCGTCCCGCGACCTCGTCGAACACCGCGCGGTTGAGCGGATGCGCCATGGTGCCGACGAGATCGACAGCGGCGTCTCGCGGCAACACCGTGTCCGAGTCGAGCGTGATGATGTACCGCACGGCATGCAACCAGCTCGCCTCGCCCTCGATGACGGAAAACGCCTCACTGTCCTTGCCGAGCACGTAGCGGTTGAACTGCACGAGCTTGCCGCGCTTGCGCTCCCAGCCCATCCACATGCCGTCGGCGGCATTGCGCAGGCGCGGCCGGTGAAAGAAGTAGAACGGTGGACGGGCGGTGCGATCGTCGAGCGCGTACGACGCATTCAGCGCGCGCACCGCCTGCACCGCCGCCGCGACGATGGCCGCGTCGTCCGGCTGGTGCTCGCTGTCCGCATCGAGGAAATCGCCGAGCAGCGCGAAACGGATTTCCGGATCGCGGTTGGCGAGGAACTGCGCCTCGAGGTGGTCGAACGCTTCTTCGACCGCATCCACGCTGCCGAGCAGGATGGGCACCACGACGACAGTGCGGTTACGGATCGGTACGCCGCGTTCGTACGACATGCGCGGCAGCCGATCCGGTGGCGCCAGCAACATGACAAGCTGGTTCACCATCGCGACGGCGACGTCGGTGGCGGGGCCGAGCGCGAGCAGCACGGCCAACGCGAGTCCGATGCCAGAGTCCACGCCAGCGAGGGGCTCGAGCAGGATCGTCAACACGATGGCGATGCTGAAGCCGAGCGCCGGAAAATAGAACAGGCTCGGCGCGGCCTTCGCGCGGCGGAAGAGTCGCTCGGCGGGCCTTGGCCGGTAGCCGAGCCGCTTCTCGAGCGCGAGGCGCCCTTCGTCGATGAGATGGTAGCCGACGTGTGCGACGCGCGAGACCGCACCGGATTCGCGCTCGCCTGCCGCCGCCGCCTCGATGACCGCGGTGGCGACGTCGTGCTCCGCGACCGCGGCGCGACGTGCGATCTGCTCGATGACGTGTCGGTAGCGGTCACGCGTGCGGAACGTCATGTCGGGATAGACGCCCGAGGGATCGCGACGAAGGACGTCTTCCGTGCGGCTGGTCCTCTCGACGAATTCCGACCAGTCGATGTTCCCCACCGCGCGCAGGCTGGCGATGCTGTTCGCCATGACGAATTGCGTGAGCGCGAGGTGCTGTGTGGAGCGCTGCACCGCTTCCTCGATGCTCATCACTTCGTCCGCGATCCACTGCTCCAGCCAGAGAAGCGGCATGAAGTCCGCGCGACGACTGCGGATCTGCTGGAGGAAACGCGTGAGGAACGCCGGCGACAATAGCGGCGGATGGTGGATGAGTTGTCCCAGCACGGCGCTGAGGGCGTCGCTCCCCGCGTCTTCCGCGGCGAGCAGACGGGTCACCCAGCGATCGGCCTCCTGCGTGTCCGTGAGGTCCGCAGCCGCGCGGAGCGACATGTGACGCACATTCTCCAGGAAGCCCATGCGGAGCATCGCCGGCATGGCCCAAAGCTCACCCATGGTGAGTGGCGTGATGCGCTGGTACTCCTGTACGATGAGCTCGAGCAGCACGGGGTCGAGACGTCCGTCCGTATGCGCGATGAGCTCCACGGCCAGCTCGTAGACACGCGGGTAGCCGGTGAGCGGACCTGGTCCGGCAAGCTTGGGCAGCTCATGGTAGTAGTCGCTTGGCAGCGTGGCGCGAACCTCGAGGATCTGCTCCACGACGACATAGAAATTGTCGAGCAGCCACTCGCCGGCGGGACTGACTTCCACGCCCGTGCTCGCCGCGCTGGCGAGCGTGGCGTGCACGCTGCGCAGCACGCGCTCGGTAGCGCCGAGGCGCGTGAGCAGCGGACCACGACCGCGGGGACGAAGGCTCCGCGGCGTGTCCACCACTTTCTGTGTGCGGGCGATGTGGCGGCCGTGCCGTCCAAGGCGGTCGGTGCCGTACAATTCGCCGAGAATCGCATCACCCGGGGTATCCGTCGCCCGCATGTCACTGAGGCGCGGCGCGCTCCGTCGCCAGCCTCGGGGTAGCCGTACGCTCACCCTGCTCCTGTGTCGTTGTTGAGCTCGTTCCTCCCTGTCGTGGTACAGATGCAGAATGAGGTCCACTGCGGCTCTCGTGCCTTTTCGTTACTGTTGCCCAGGAGGCTACCGTCGCCATGAAACGTTCCCCGATGTTTGCCCTTGCGCTCTGCGTGCTGGCGGAGGGATGCCAGCGGCGCCAGGAGGATCAGCGAATCGCCAACGCGCTCAGCATGCAGGCCGACACTGTGCCTGTGCTCGTTGGTGCGGGCGACATTGCCGACTGCAGGTCGTCGGGCGCCGCGGAGACCGCGGCGCTGCTCGACACCATTCGCGGCACGGTGTTCGTGGCCGGCGACGCGGCATATGCGTCGAAGCGGAACCCCGATCCACTCTTGTCGTGCTACGACAGCACATGGGGCCGTCATCGCGCGCGCACACGGCCGACGCCCGGCAACCACGAATACGATCGCAAGTTCGATCCGAACGCGATCCGGTACTACAGCTATTTCGGCGATCTGGCGGGCCCGCGGGGGCGGGGCTACTACAGCTACGAGCTCGGCAGTTGGCATGTGATCGCGCTCAACACCAACCTCCCGTTTACGGCAGGCACGCCGCAGCATGTCTGGCTGAGGCGTGACCTCGCCGCCAACCTGGGAAAATGCACGATCGCCTACATGCATCACCCGCGCTTCAGCTCGGGCCCGCACGAGGAGCGCGAGCGTCTCGTCACGCTCTGGCGCACCTTCCAGCAATACGGCGTGAGCGTCGTGGTGGCGGGCCACGATCACCTGTACGAGCGGTTTTCGCTGCTTGACGCGAACGGGGCCCCCGATTCGGTCCGCGGCATTCGTCAGTTCGTGACGGGCATGGGCGGCGCGACGACGTACCAGTCGAAGCGCACCATTGCCGGCAGCGAAGCCAGCTCGTCGGCGGGATTCGGGTTGCTGAAGCTGTCGCTGCTGGACGGACGCTACCGATGGGAATTCATCCCGGTGGCAGGCAACACGTTCCGCGATGCGGGAGAGAGCGCGTGTCGAAAGACGCATGCAGCTGACTGACAAGGGCATCGCGCTGCGCGCGCTTCAGATTGGCGCGATCGCAGTGGTGCTCGCGGCGGCGCCATACAAGACGTTCGATCTCGATCGCTTCTTCGTGCCGAAGGAGCTCGCGCTCGCGGTGACCGCGCTGGTGGCGAGCCTCCTGTGCATCGCGCGCGTGCGGCGCCTCGCGCTCTCACGCGGGGACGAGTTGCTCGCACTCTGGCTGGTGCTCGGCGCCGTGTCCGCGCTGTTCGCCACCAACTGGTGGCTCGCCGGCCGAGCGGTCGCGCTGTCACTCGGCGGCGCGGCGTGCTTTTGGTGTGCGCGAGCGGTGTCTCGCGCGGGATATGCGCGTGCACTCGTCGCGGCGCTTGCGGCCACCGGCGCGGTGGGCGCGCTGACGGCGATGCTCCAGGCGTACGGGCTTCGCACCGAATTCTTCAGCCTCAACCGCGCGCCGGGTGGCACGTTCGGGAATCGCAACTTCATGGCGCACTTGTGCGTGATCACGCTGCCGGCCGTGCTGTTCTCGGCGGTGCGTGCTCCCACGCGCGCGGCGTTCCTGCGCTGGTGCGTGGGACTGGCCCTGATCGGCGGCGCGTTGATCCTCTCGCGCACACGCGCGGCGTGGCTTGCGTTGCTGGTTGGGCTGTTCGTGCTCCTCGTGGCCGGCGCGTTCGCACTCCGCAAGCGCGACGACTCGCTCGACCTCGGGCGGCTCGGTGGCATGATGGGCGCGATGGTGATCGGCGGCGCGTTGGCGATCATCATCCCCAACACGCTGGACTGGCGCAGTGAGTCGCCGTACCTGGACACCGCGCAGGGCATCGTGAACTACAAGGGCGGCAGCGGACAGGGACGGCTAGTCCAGTACGGCAACTCGCTCAAGATGTCGGTGCGGCACCCGCTGCTCGGCGTGGGTCCTGGCAACTGGCCCGTCGTCTATCCGCGCTTCGCGTCGACGAAAGACCCGTCGCTGGGCAGCGACGGGATGACGTCGAATCCGTGGCCGAGCAGCGACTGGGTGACGTTCCTCTCGGAGCGAGGGCTGGCGGCGCTGCTGCTACTGGGCCTGGCGCTCTTGGGGCTGACGGTCGACGCGATCCGCGCATTGCGAAGCCCCGCCAGCACCGAGGACAAGCTGTCGTCCGCGGTGCTGCTGGCGACGCTGGTAACGCTGGTGACAGTCGGTGCGTTCGACGCGGTGCTGCTGCTGCCCGTGGCCGCGCTGGTGGGGTGGGCCTTGATCGGCGCGCTGGCGGCGCCGTCGCGCGAGCGACGGGTGATCGAGCTCACGTGGCCTCGACGCGCAGCGGTGATGATCGCCATCACGGCGGTTGGCGGCCTGATCGTGGCGCGGAGCGGCGCACAGCTCGCGGCGATATCGCGATACGCCACGAGTGCGCGCACGGCGACGCTGGAGAGTGCGTCGTCGATGGATCCGGGCAGCTTCCGCATTCACGTGCGGCTGGCGCAACTCTACCAGCGTCGCGGCGACTGCAAGCGGGCGCGCGTGCACGCAACCGCGGCGGTTGCGCTGTTTCCATCGTCACCCGCAGCGAAGCGGCTGCAAGCGGCCTGCGGGGGGCCTACTCCTTTGCCGCGTTGAGCTCGTCGAGGATCACGGTCACGCGCTCGGGTTCGCCAGCGGCGATGGCTTCGCGCGGCGTGCGTCCCTCGAGTTGCTCGAGTGGTGACTCCAGCCAGGCGATCGCGTCTGCGGGCTCCTGAAACAGCGTTGCGAGCTCGACCAGCAGGAGCTTCCGGATCTGCTTCTTCCTGATGCGCTTGTTCATGGCGTCCTTGTTGAAATTTGGTGATCCGCGACACTGGGGCACGATGAGTGCCCAAGAGCCTGGCATGAGCCCGCACCGAGTGTTTCGCGATGATGGGGATGTAGTCTGGAACGCATGGGATGTCATCCCCGCGTGGGGTGAGCGTCGAGTGAGCGAGCGGCGGAACCGCACGGAGGGTCCTCCGGCGCATGCGGGTGAACGCCGGCATCGCGAGCGGCGCACCGCACACGGCATTCGCATCGCGCTCACGCCGCGGCTCGCCAAGGGGTGGCTGGCGTTCGAGTCGGAGTCCTCGCGTCGACGCCTGGCCCCGATTCCCCACGAGTGGCATGAGCTGCCGGACGACGACCTCCGCGAGCTCTGGCGCGGCGCAGAGCAACTGCCTCCCCGGCGGCGCCTGCTGGAGTAGCTGCGCGGCGTCTCCTTGACGCGCGTCTCGCGGCGGCGAACCTTTGTCGCCTCTCCGAAAACTCGTACGCGAGTCGGCTGCACCGTTCGCTACTCCACCAAACGGGCACATGATGCCGGACTCAGGAACGCGGCGGCGTTGGGACGACGCCGTCGGTGTACTTCCGCTCGAGACCGTCCTCGCGCAGGAACACGAATTCGTGCATGGCGACGCCACCACCGCGCAGGTCGCGGCGGTGGGCGTCCAGTTTACCGTCGGCCAGGTCATCGATCCCGTCGCGTTCACCACGCGGCTGCTGCGCGCGTGGCAGGTGCTCGCGATTGCGCGCGGACGCCCGTCGCGGTCGATCGATTTCAGGGCACCGCTGCTCGACCAGCCTCCGCTCGATGCCGTCGCCGACTACGTCATTCGGACGATCCCTGCTGATCGCCTGCCTGCGGTGGAGGCCGCCCTCGACGCCTGCTCTCTGGCGCGGTCGAACATGGACGCGCGGGCCGAGACGTCGGACAGCGCCGATCACGCGGAGTTGCCGACGTCACCCGTGCGCACGGCCGACGCGCTGCTCATCAGCGCTATCGTTCCGCATCTCAATGCGCTGCTGACTGTTCGCCTGGACGAGGAGCCGGCCTTTCGGCCATTCGTCGACCAGGGTGCCGTGGCCGCGCTGGGCAGTCGGACGGACGCGACGGAACCGATGGCCAACCGCCTGCTGATCGAGGCGGGGTTCCACGGCCAGCTGTGTCGTCTTCAGGACGTGCGTCTCGATGTGGTGTACGACGCCGTGCGGCAGCGCGACACCACAGCGCTCTGCCTTTCCGGCGGCGGTATTCGGAGCGCAACGTTCGCGAACGGCGTGCTGCGCGGGCTCGCGAAGCACGGATTGCTTGGTCGCTTCGACTACCTGTCCACCGTCTCGGGCGGCGGATACGCCGGCAGTTGGCTCTCCGCGTGGATGCACCACGCGGGCGCGCCGGAAGTGCAGCAGCAACTGGGGAGCGCGGGTCACGACAAGCTCGCCCCCGAACCGCCGCCCATGCAGCACCTGCGCGCGTTCAGCCACTTTCTCACGCCGCGGATGGGCGCCTTCTCCACCGACACGTGGACGCTGGCAGCGACGATCGGCCGCAACATGATGTTCAACTGGGCGGTGCTGCTGCCATTGATGGCCGCCGCGTTGCTCGTGCCACGCTTCATCCTCGCGCTGGTTCGCGTCGACTACTGCGACGTGTGGCCATTTTTCCGGCCGTCCGCGATGGGCGTCCTCTGGAGCATGTACGGGGTTGGCGTACTCCTGCTCACGTATGGGCTGCGGTACCTGCATCGAAACCGCCCGGTCCTCGAAGGGGATGAGGATGACGCGGGACTCCGTCGCGCGCGGGCCGGCATGCAGAGCGACTTCATCCAGCGCTGCTTCGTTCCACTCACCGCCGCGGCGGTGCTGCTGACGCTGCAGTTCTATCTCTGGTGGAGCTGGCAGGCGGACGTCGGCGCCGACTACGCGCAGCGCTGCGTGGACGGCGCGGTGCGCGTCCTGCCGCTGGTGGGCATCGATCCCGTCACGCAGGTGCCGTCAGTCATGGGCACACTGATGCTGCACGGACGACTGGCACTCGTGCTGATCGGACTCGGCGGGCTGTCGCACCTCGCTGGCTGGGCGTTGTCCGGGCGCCTGCGTCGCCATTCTCACGAGTGGGCGCTCGCGTTGATCAGCGGTAGCGCCGCCGGCGCGGCAGCGCTCGTCATGGTCGTCTGGTTCGTCACGCAGCCGGACACGCTCGGCCGCGACACGGTGTACACCACGCTCGCACCGCCCGCGCTGCTGGCGGTGCTGCTGCTCGGGAGCCAGCTCTTCACCGCGCTCTCCAGCCGCTACGCCGGCGACGCCGAGCGTGAGTGGGTGGCGCGGTTCAATGCGTGGCTGTTGATCGCGATCGTGATGTGGATTGGCGCGTGCATCCTCGTGCTGTATGGACCGACGTGGGTCGCGGAAGGATGGGCAAAACTCACGCTCCTTGCCGTTGGTGGCGGGTCCGGGTTGCTCGGCGTGCTCATCGCGCGCAGCGGCAGCAGCTCCAGCGTCGCGCCGCCGCCCGGACTTGTCTCCCTGGCGAAGAAGGCAGCGCTGGCGCTCGCGGCGCCGCTGTTCGCCGCCGCCATCGTGATCGGGCTCGCCGCGTCCAACGAGAGCCTGATCGCGAAGTCCTGCTCGCTGCCGGGAATCTCCCGATTCCTGGACTGTCGCGCGCGCACGGTGAACCGCGACGACCTCTCGAACAGCCAGCCATTCCTGGTGCGCGCTCGACACATGACGGCCGATTTGCATGTCATGGGGGAACGCCTCGCGTCCACCGGAGCAGACGACTCGCTGGCGAAGGTGTTCGTGCGTGGCGCGGCGCGCGCGCTGCACGACAGCGTGCGCGGCAACTGGAGCGGCGTGCACTGGGACTCCGCGGTGCACGAGCTCCATCGCCAGGCCGTGGAACGGGTCGCGCTCACGACGGCGGCCGATCGCGACCTGCGTCGCAACATGCAGCAGTTCGTCGCGGCCGCACTCGCGATCGACAGCGCGATTACCGGCGCGATCGGCGGCGATCCGTTCAAGCGCGATTCGTTGTTGCAGGGCCGGGTGACGGCCGTGCGGCGCGCGGGCGCAGTGGTGCACCAGCGTCGCCTGGGCCGCGATGCCGCCGCCACGGCTATGGATTCGAACCTTACGCGGATCATCGCGCTCCAACGCGGCGCCGCGGTTTCCTCGGGCGTTGCGCGCGCCGACACGCTGGAAGCGTTGCGCGAGATCGTGGACCTGCGCCTCGGCAGCTCGATCGAGCTCTTTCGGTCGATCCGCGCCGACTCGGGCATGCTGTCGGCGTCGATGGACGGCGTTCAGCGCGCCATCGGCGAGGCGGCCGTGGCCCCCTACGACGGCGCGGTGCCCGCGACCATCATCATCATCTTCGGCGCGCTGGTGCTCCTGGGCCTGTTCTTCGGCTACCAGATCGACACCAACAAGTTCTCGCTGCGCGCCATGTACGAAATGCGCCTGGTGCGCGCGTACCTCGGCGCGTCGAGACCGGCAGCGGAGCGGCGACCCAATCCGTTCACGGGATTCGACCCGCGCGACGACATCCCCATGGGGCAGCTCTGGCCGAACTGGGGTCGCACGCAGCGAAAGGAGCCCGGCATGTCCGAGGGGACCGGGCGGTCCCCGTCGTCGCCACCGTTCCATGTCGTGAACACGACGCTCAACCTCGTGGCCGGCGCGAACCTCGCCTGGCAGCAGCGCAAGGCGGAGTCGATGACGATCTCGCCGTTGCACGCGGGCTCGGCGTTCGTGGGATATCGCGCCACGTCAAGCGACGCGATTCCGCATGGCGCCGACGGCGCCAAGGGTCAGCTGTACGGCGGCGAGCACGGCGTCACGCTCGGCACCGCCGTGACGATCAGCGGCGCAGCGGCAAGTCCCAACTCGGGCTCCCTCTCGTCGCCGGTGGCGACGTTCCTCATGACGTTCTTCAACGCGCGGCTTGGCGCGTGGCTCGGCAATCCTGGTTCTGCCGGCGCGAAGACGTATCACCTCGCGACGCCGTCGCAGATCGTCCGTCCCATCCTCGCCGAGATGTTCGGGATGACGACGGACCGGAGCCCATACGTTGCGCTCTCGGACGGCGGCCACTTCGAGAACCTCGCGCTGTACGAGATGGTGCTGCGGCGGTGCCGGCTCATCGTCGTGAGCGACGCGGGCTGCGACCCCAATGCCGCATTCGACGATCTCGGCAACGCTGTGCGCAAGATCCGCATCGATCTCGGCGTGCCCATCGAGTTTCCAGACGGCGTGCACATCCACGCGCGCAACGACCGGCCCGCGACCGGCGGCGACTACTGGGCCGTCGGCCGCATCCGCTACTCCGCGGTGGACCACTCCGCCGATGCCGCGCACACGGACGGCGTCCTGATCTACATCAAGCCGGCACTGTACGGCCGAGAGCCGAGTGACGTGCAGCAGTACTCGCGGATGAGTGACACGTTTCCGCATGAGTCCACGGCGGACCAGTTCTTCAGCGAGTCGCAGTTCGAGAGCTACCGTGAGCTCGGCGAGTTCATCGTCACCAAGCTCGTTGGGGGACCGTTCTCGACGCAGCTGAATATCGCGAGCAACAACGCCGATTCGCTGCTCGTGCACTGGGCGGATTTGAGCAAGGCGGTCGTCACGACCTCACACACCATCCTCACAGAAGGTTCAGCATGGCCAACGTCTGCGGAAAAGCGTACGGACTGACCGCCATCACGCGCATGAAGCCGTGGCGAACCTACGGCCTGCGGCTGGTGTTCGCGGCGATCCATGTCAGCCTGATGAAGCCGTGGAAGCGGAGCGCGATCTTCGTTCCCATCGTGCTGACCATCGTCTTCGGCATCGTCGAGATCATCACGCGCATCTGGGTGGTGCACCCGCTGCCGATTCTCACGGGCCCGTTTGCCCCTGCGCTCTGGCTCGGCCACTGGGCCGGCTTGACTGGCGGGGCGGCGTTCGGTGTGGGGTTTGTCGTGATGGTCGTCGCGCTTGCGTTCGCGGCCGCCGTCATCGGCACGTTCTGGCAGCCGAGGTGGACACTGCTCGGCAGGATCAGCCAGGTGCAGACGAACCTCATCGACCTGTCGTTCATCCACTACGCGCGGTGGGTGATCATCAAGAAGAGCCAGTTCCCGCACTTCGGCGACGCGGCGCTCGAGGAAAAGCTGAACTACGACTACCTGCTGTTCGAGAGCAACTTCAATGGTGACTGGGAGAAGTACATCGACGCGTTCTCGCAGGTGGTACCGGGCGGCATGGACAACATCTGGCGGTGGTCGCTGCTCTATCCGTACTCGGTGCCCATCTCGCCATTCCTGAATTACATCCGCAACTGCCAGTACGACACCGACCACTACTACTCGGCATATCCTGGTGCGGCGACCAACGATGTGCTGGGCGCCCTCGCGCTGCAGGCGGCTCTCGACGACCTTGCCGCGCGCGCCGCGAAGCTTTCGCCCGAACAGTTTGCCGCGCAGTACGCGCACTTCACGGTGCAGGTGCAGAACTGCATCGCCACCACGGGCGCGCCGCCGTATCCCATCTACGCAGAAGAGACGGGCGTCGCGCTGCCCACGGGCGCGATGCTCCACTCGCCGTCCACCGCCGCGGCCGTCTCGGCACGCTGACCAGGAGCCTTCCATGTCGAACCGATTTGGCCAGGCGTACGGACTCACGGTCCTGTCGCCAATCCTCAATGATTCTGACGAGCACGGCATCGCGCGCGACGTCGCCCTGCGCGCCGTGCTGCGATCCTTCAACGACGCACCGGAGAGCCCGTTCGCGCGCGTCCCCACCACGCATCTCGCGCGCTGGACCGTCATCGATGACGCGCCGTTCGAGTCCATTCCAGCCAAGGTGGATCACTTCCGGTCGAAGTACCTGCTGTTCACGAGCAACTTCGACGGCGGCGCCGACGCGGATGACGTGGCGCTCCAGCGCTACGTGACGTCCCTCTCGACGAACATTCCCGATGTGCTCGCGGCAGTCTATGGCAACTGCGCGGGTGCGCCGGACGTGCGCGACGCCGCGAAGTTCCTCGCGTACATCGTGCGCTGCCAGGTGAAGACGACGTTCCTGTTTGGCGCGTATGCCGATGCGAACGTGGACCAGGTGCTGCGCGCGCTGGTCGCGCAGCGGCGCGTCGGCGACGTCAACGCCCACCCGCAGGACGCGCCACCGCCACCCCCGCAGTTTAAGCAGCGC
>JANOIJ010000184.1:0-14009 GCA_031407575.1 Gemmatimonadaceae bacterium
TTTCTTTGCAACATCTGACTCCGAACTCGGTGCTACGACTGAGTTTGGAAAAGCAGGTCCCTCGGTCGCGCTGGCGCGCTCCAGTCGGGACGACAAGAAGAATCCATTCGTCTACCGGTTCGCCATCGGTGATCTCGAAGCGTGGTCCATCAGCGACGCCAACATGGCGCTCCGCGAAGGCCTCACGCTCATGTGGCCCGAGGGCGAGCGCGCCGCGATGAAGGACGACATGATCGCGCACGGTGAACGCATCGACCTGCTACCGCTCTACGTCAACATTCTCGTCGTGAAGAGGGGCAACGAGATCGCCATCTTCGACGGCGGCTTCGGGCCAGGCACCAATCCCAACAGCGGCTGGGTGAAGGAATCGCTCGCGACCATCGACATCGCGCCAGAGAAGGTGACGCACGCGCTCCTCAGTCACGCGCACATCGATCACATCGGCGGCTTCGTCGCGGGCAACCGCATGATCTTTCCGAACGCCGCGGTCCACTGCCTCAAGGCCGAGGTCGATTTCTGGCGTTCTCCGGAGCCTGATTTCTCTCGGTCGAAGCGCGACAAGCGCGGGCTCCCCGGCATGGTCAGGGATTCGCGCAACAAGTTCGACGTCCTGCAACCCAACCTCCAGCTCGTCAAGCACGGCGACGCGCTACTCGGCGGAGCCATCGAGGTCGTCTCCGGACCTGGGCACACCGCCGGCCACGCGCTCTTTCGCGTTCGCTCCGGCAAGGAATCGTTGATGCACTTCATGGACGTCGCGCATCATCACACGCTGATGTTCAGGAATCCGGGCTGGAACATCGCCTTCGATCACGATCCCGACGTCGCCATCGACACGCGCAAGAAGCTGTTCGCCGAGCTCGCGACCACGCACGAGCGGGCGTATGGCTTCCACCTTCCGTGGCCGGGCATCGGTCGCGTGGCGCGGAGCGGCGACGGCTATGCGTGGGAAGGAGAGCGGTGGAGTTGGGGCATCTGAAGCGCTGAGCGACGTCAGCGTGACGACAGCCGCGTGATCTTTCCAACAGCCGCTTCGCGAATCTGCGCCTTCCGTTCCGGCGTGTCGACGGTGTCCTTGTCGAGGAGCACGAGCGTCTTCTTCGCCGCGTCGAGCGCCGCCGCCGAGTCCCCGCGTGCGAGATGGATGTCGCCGAGGCTGTCCATCGCGTTCGGTGATGTCGGATACGCGGCGACGTTCAGCTTCATGATCTCGAACGCACCTGCGACGTCGTTCGCCGCGAGATGCTCGTAGCCGAGGCTGTTGACGAAGAACTCGCTAAAGAGTTGCGCGCCGGGTTGCTTGCTGCGAGCTGCCGCGAGGCGCTTGCCGACGGCAATCGCACCACCCGGCTGGTCGATCTCGTGCAGCACGCGCGCGGCGTCCGCCTTCATCGGGACGCCATTCGTCTTCGGCAGCGCGCCGCCGCGCGTCTTCAACACGCCGGCGAACCAGAGGGCGATGGTGTCCGCCAGGCCAGGATGCTTTGCGAACACGACCGCTGCGTGTCCACCGTCGCGATACTGCGCCATGCGGCTCTGTGGATTCGACGAGAGCGCGGTAAACCAGCCCATGATGGCGACGAAGTCTGCGTACTTGTCGTCCGCAGCGGCCGCCGCGAAGATCGGCGGCGCCCCCGGTGCCGCGATGAATTGCCGGCCGGCGCGATCGGCACCACCGGCGAGCAGCGCGAGCGCCTTCACGTTCTTGTGGCGACGCGCGAGTTGCAGCGCGTTGTCCACGCCGCAGCTGCCTCCGCTAGCGGCCATGCGCGTCGTGTCGACACCCGGCTGCTTCGACAGGTAGGCGAACGCGACATCGATGTCGGATGGCCATTGCTCGGTGATCATCTTGTTCAACGCCGCTTGATCGAGCTTCTCGTACCGTGGGCCGCCGCTCTCGCCGTATCCCCGATAGTCGACCGAGAGCGCGGTGATGCCCACCGCAGCGAGCCGCGCGCCGAGTGCGTCCCAGACTTTGCGCTGCTCGTCGCACTGATGGAGGAGGAGCACCGCAGGCGACGGCCGCGACGACGCGAAGAGCGTCCCCCTGAGCACGACGCCGTCGGTTGCGCGAATGTCCACGGTGCGGGCCGGCGGCGGCGTCTGTGCCGCGCTCGTGACGCTGACCAGGAGGCTCATGAGTGCGACGGCTGACGCCCGGCGCGTAGCGTTCATCTCGATCTCCTTGCCTGGATGCTGGTGCGGTACGGCGCACCGCCCAATTTGCATGCAAAATCGGCACGCACAACCCTCCTTCCGTCCTCGCCGTATTGTGGGGGGTCGCGCTGGGTGCGATCAGCTTTCCTTGTCGTCCCGACAGGAGCCGCGAAGCGGCGACCGAGGGACCTGCTTTGCCAAAACGACCCGTCGAGAACAACAAACAGGTCCATCGACTTCGCTCGGGACGACATGCTGATCACTTTTGCGCCGACGCTCATGTCTCGCAGATCCACATCGATCGCACTGGCATCCGCGATTGCGATAGTCCTCCCGCACTGTGTAAGCGCGCAAACCGCGCCTGCGGCCGTCGTCGCTGGCATTCCCGTCAACTATGACGAGACGCGAGTCGGCACGTACACGTTGCCCGACCCGCTCGTCCTCGCGAACGGCAAGCCCGTGCGCGACGCCAAGATCTGGGATACCGAGCGGCGCCCGGAGATCGTGAAGATGTTCGAGGACCTTCAGTTCGGCCGGGCGCCCGGTCGGCCTGCGGACCTCTGGTTCAGGGCGACGGAAGCCGCGGCGCCCGCGCTCGACGGAAAGGCCGTGCGTCGGCAGGTGACCGTGTTCTTCACGAAGGACTCCGCCGGCCCTAAAGTGGACCTTCTGCTCTACTTGCCCGCGACTGCACGAGGGCCGGTGCCTGTACTGTTGAACGTGAGCTTCAGCGCGAACGCCAACACCATCGACGACGCGGGCGTCAAGCCCGGCATGATCTGGACGCGCGATGGCACGCGTGTGATCAGGCCCGTGCAGAGACCGGGAACGGGACTCGGGCAGATCAACCCGCTGCCGTTTCTCGCGCAAGGTTTTGGCTTCGCGACGCTCTACTACGGCGACATCGATCCCGACTTCGCCGGCGGCGCGATGCTCGGCGCACGCGCGACGTACATCGCGCCCGGGCAATCCATGCCCGCGGCGAATGAATGGGGCACGATCGCGGCGTGGGCATGGGGACTGAGTCGCGTGATGGATTACCTGGAGACCGACTCCGGCGTGGATGCGAAACGCGTCGCACTCGTTGGCGTCTCGCGCATCGGGAAGACGGTGCTGTGGGCCGGCGCGCGCGACACGCGATTCGCGATGGTGATCGCGAGTTGCTCGGGAGAGTCCGGCGCGGCGCTCAGCCGGCGCAACTATGGAGAGACCGTCGCGCACATGACGGCGTCGTCGCGCTATGCGTATCAGTTCGCCGGCAACTACGGCACGTATGGCGACCGCGTCGCGCAGCTCCCGATGGACGGGCACATGCTGGTGTCGCTCATTGCGCCGCGTCCGGTGCTGCTCCAGACTGGCGATACCGACGGCTGGTCCGATCCCAAGGGGGAGTTCCTCTCTGCTGTCGCGGCCTCGCCCGTGTTCACCTTGCTTGGCGCGCGCGGCCTCGAGACCGACGTGATGCCCGCCGCCGGCGTGCCGATCCTCAACACACTCGGCTTTTACATGCATGCCGGCGGGCACGGCACGATCCCGTCGGATTGGGACATCTTTCTCACGTTCATGCGGCAGCATTTCAAGTAGGCCTCGTTCTCACCACCGGAGGAGACGCGACATGCAACGCTTGCGTTCGTTCCTGATGGCCGTCGTGATGATCTCAGCAGCGATCGCTTCACCATCCGCGCTCACCGCGCAGGCAGCGCCGACGGTGGACGTCACTGGCAAGTGGTTGTTCAGTGTCACCACGGACGCCGGCACAGGAACGCCGACCGTCACGTTCAAGCAGACCGGCGACAGCCTCACTGGGCACTATTCATCGCAAGTGCTCGGCGAAGCGGACTTCAAGGGGACGGTCAAGGGTCGCAAGATCTCCTTCAGCATCAACGTCGACGTCCAGGGCACCGCCGCGAAGGTGACCTACAGCGGCACCGTCGAGGGGAGTGATGCCTTGAAGGGCACGGTCGACCTGGGCGGGCAGGCGAGCGGATCGTTTACGGCAAAGCGGCTGTGAAGAGAGCGGCAGGACGCCTGACCCCCTTCATTCCCTCGAGCCACGACCCTAGCGCGGCTGGCGGGTAGCACGCGCGGTTCTGCGAACTGACGATACGGGATGCTGCGGTTCGTCGAGACGGCCGGTGGAGTCGCCTGAGTAGCGAGTACTCCGTCTTGCACCCGGCGCGGGCGGTGCGCCACTATTGCCGCACCACGCCGGAGCACGAGTGCACACCGTGAGAATTCCTGCCGTCTGCCACCTCCCGTCCGGCAGAGACCGTCACGCAACCATGCGATGAGCTTCGCGACGGACGCGTTCCACGCGGTGCTGGGTCACGTCGGCTCGTTCGGGCCGTTGAGCCAGCGTGGCACCGCAGAAATCGTGGCACCCGGCGCCTCCGTTCGAGCGCTCGGTGAGGCCGTGCACGATGTGTTGCTCGTGGAATGCGGCCTGTTCGAGGTGGCAACAGCTGCCGAGCCCCCGCGCTGGGCGACGCCAGGCGCGATGATCGGACTCGCGGCTGCGCTCTCTGGGGCGCCGTCGGCGGTCTCGGTCACCGCCGTGCGCCACGGACGCATCCTGCGAATTCCCGCCCGCGCGCTCTGGGACACGGGCGGCGACATCGCGTCCTCAGTCGCCGCGATCGCGCGATTGGCGCAGCTCCCCGATCACGAGCTGTCCACGCTCCCTCCCGACCCGCTGGTGATCGCGGCGCTCTTTGACGGATGTGACGACGAACTGGCGAGAACGATCACTGCGCACCTCGAGCACGCGACACACACGCTGCACGATGCACGCCTGGTCCGGATTGCGGAACGTCCCGCGCCAGCAATGGCGCTCGCGGACGAGCTGGCGACGCTCGAGCTGGGCGCGAAGACCGTCGTCTACGCGCTGCACGGCGCGCACGGCACTCGAGCCGCAGACATCGTCGCGCACGCCGACTACGTGATCCTTGTTCAACCGCTCGGCGCCGCGACGGTGGCGTCGGCGGCAGGGCGCGTGGCGTGTGACGGTTCTTCGCGCCGGCACACTGAGCTCGTCTATGTCGGGAGGGATGATGCCACGCCGACGAGGACGACGAGGCGCATGCACGCACCGCCCAACGTGCAGCGGATTCACGTGCTGTCCGATCCCTCGTCCGCACGGATGGAGTTGCTGCTCGCTGAGCTGCGCGAGCGCGCGCGCGAGCATGAAGTACTGCGCGAGTTCGGGCTCTTCGCCGCGCTGAGCGACGCGGAGCTGGCGTGGGTTCACGCGGCGCTGCGCTGGGAGAGCATCGACGGCGGCAGCCTCCTCGTCAAACAGGGCGACACCGCCGACGACGCGTGGCTCGTGCGCGCCGGCCGCCTTCACGTCGTGCGCGACACCGCGGCAGGCGAGCGTCACGTCGCATGGCTCGGGCCTGGCACCGTGGTCGGCGAGATGGCGCTCCTCACCGACGGACCACGGTCGACGTCGGTGCGCGCGGTGCGTGACAGTACGGTCGCGCGCCTCGATCGCGCGACGTTCATCACGCTACTCGAGCGATCCGCTGGCTTTGCGGCCGCCGTCGCTCGGCTGATGGCGGCGCGCGCCGTGGTTGGCACCAACACAGAAGCGCGCCGTGCGCGCACGTTTACCGTGGTGCCGCTCACCGATCCGGAACGCGTGCGGCACTTCGTGGTGGCACTCACCACGTCCCTGATGAATGAAGGCGTGGACGCCACCGTCGTCGACGCCGAGCGTCTCGATGCGAACCTCGGCGCGGGAGCATCGGCGATTCGACGCGGTGAGTTGGGCGAGGAAGAGATTGTCCGCTGGCTCGATCGCATCGAGCAGCGGCACGATGCGGTCGTCCTCGTGTGCGACGCCGAAAGCGATTCATGGACGCGGCGCGCGCTGCGCCAGTGCGATCACGCCCTGCTGGTGGCTGACGCAATGACGTCGCCGGAACTCCGACCGACAGAGCGCGCGACCAGCAGCGAAGGCTTCGTCGGGCAACGCCACCTCGTGCTGCTTCAGCCAGCCGGAATCACGGAGGCCAACGGCACGGGAGCGTGGCTTGCGCCGCGGCCGCTGCACGCGCATCACCATGTGCGCGACGGCGCGCGCGACGACCTCGCGCGTCTCGCGCGTCGCGTCACCGGACGCGCGGTGGCGCTCGCACTGAGTGGTGCAGGCTCGCGCGCGCCCGCGCACTTCGGCGTTGTGCGCGCGATGACGGATCACGCGCTCCCCATCGACATCGCGAGTGGAAGCAGCTCCGGTGCAGGCGTCGCCGCGCTGCTTGCGATGGGACTTGGGCCGGACGAGCGAATGGCGTGCGCAATGAAGATCATCACGAATGGCGCACCCACGCTGCGGCAACTGCAACCGCCAGTCACCGCGCTCACGAGCGGCGCAGGCGCCGACCGCGCGCTACAGATGGTGTTCGGCGATCGCCAGTTGGAAGATCAGCTGATGCCCGCGATCCTCACAGCGGTGGATATTCGACGTCATCGCGCGGTGCAACTCACGCGCGGTCCCATATGGAAGCTGGTGCGCGCCAGCGGATCGCTGCCGCTCCTCTGGCCGCCGGTGTGGCATGAGGACGCCCTGCTCGTCGACGGCGGCATCATCAGCAACCTTCCGTTGGATGTGTTCGGCGACCAGGCGGACGACGGGCTGGTGATCGCGAGCAACCTCGATCCGACGGCGGGCCGCGACGCACCCGTGTTCGAGAAGTCGCTGCGGTACGGGACGACATTCAGCGGATGGGCGGAGCTCGTGCGGCGCCTGCGTCGTTCGAAGCAGCCGCGGCCGCCCGGCTTGCTCGGCATCCTTTTTCACTCGATGGGCATTCCGAGCTTTCAGCAGCAGGATGGTCTCGCAGCCCTGGCGCAGCGACCGAACGTCTGTGTCCTGACTCCGCCACTTGGCCACTATGGCCTCTTCGATGTGACGGCCGAGGATGGCCGGTCGCTCGAGCACGCGTCGTGGGAGTATGCGCACGGTGCGTTGCGTGCGAGCGCCGCCGCGTGGCATGCGCAGCGAGGAACCGATGCACCAATGCATGCGACCACCGGAGACGTCTGATGCGTCGACACCACGTCATGCTCGAGCGCGTCGCGATGGCGATGTCGCTGCTCGTGCTTGCAGTCGCGGCCGCACCCGCGCAGGAAGTACTCACACTCACGGGCGATATCAGCCCCATCCACGATCCCGTCGTCATCAAGCAGGGGAACACCTACTACGTGTTCGCCACGGGCGGCCGGGCGGGACAGGGCATCATCCCGATCTTCACGTCTACCGACATGCGGGCGTGGACTTCCGCGGGATTTGCGCTCGCCGCGCTGCCCGAATGGGCGACTCGCGAGATCCCGCTCGCGCGGAACGCCTGGGCGCCGGACATCTCGTTCTTCAACGGCAAGTATCACCTCTACTACTCAGTGTCGTCGTTCGGCAGCCGCAATTCCGCCATGGGACTGGCCACGAACCGCACCCTGGATGCAACGAGTCCCGACTACAAGTGGGTCGATGAAGGCATGGTGCTGCGTTCGCACCACGCCACCACCGACTGGAACGCGATCGACCCAAACCTGGTGATCGAGGACCAGCCGAACGTCTGGTTGACGTGGGGCAGCTTTTGGGGCGGCATCAAGATGCGGCGTCTCGACAGGCTTACAGGGAAGCCCTCGATTTCGGACACAACGCTGCACACACTCAGCAGCCGGCCGCGCGTGCCGCCCGTCGATGGATCGGTGGAAGCGCCGACGCTCATACATCGGTCGGGTTACTGGTATCTCTTCGTCTCGTTCGACCGCTGCTGCCGAGGCGCCGAGAGCTCGTACAATGTCGTCGTCGGGCGGTCGCGCGATATCACGGGCCCGTACGTCGACAAAACCGGAATGAAGATGACGGAGGGCGGCGGCTCGCTCGTCATCGCCGCGACGACGCCGACGTGGCGAGGGCCGGGACATCAAGCAATCCTGCGTGATGCAGACCAAGACTACCTGTTCTTTCACGCGTACTTCGGAGCGGGGCTCGGTCGCGGCTCCGCGTTACAGGTCTCGACGATGGTGTGGGAGGACGGCTGGCCCCGCGTCGGCGCATTGCGCTGAGCCCTTTGTCATCCTGAGTGAAGCGAAGGATCACCATCCTTCACCTTGTTGTTGCGCTGTTTGCCGTTCCCTCCCGATCCCATACCGAACCCCATGACATCGCCAGACGTCCAGCGCGTCGCCGCTCGGCGGCGCGACAACCGGTTTTACACGACGATGGGGATCGTCGCGTTCGCGGTCGCGATGGCCGGGTTCGGCGGTTCGCTCGTCGGCGCGGCCTCCGGGTCGAAGACGTTCACGCAACTCGTCCACGTCCACGGTGCGCTGTTCGGCTTCTGGCTGGTGTTCTTCATCCTCCAGGCGCGGCTCGTCGCCGCGGGGCGCATCGCGATCCACCGGCGGCTCGGCGTCGCCGGCGCGCTGCTCGCCGCGACGATGATTGGCGTCGGGCTGCGCACGTCGATCGTGGCCGCGCGCGACGGCTATGACCTCGACCGCCTGAACGATCCACTCGGCTTTATGGTCTTTCCGCTGGGCGACCTGCTGTCGTTCGCGATCCTCGTGAGCGCGGCGATCTGGTTCCGCAAGCGACCGATGGCGCACAAGCGGCTGATACTGATGGCCACCGTCGGCGTGCTGCTCAACGCTCCCCTCGCGCACCTCATCTCCAACACGCCGGTGCTGTTCGCGATCAAGGCACCGATCATCCTCGTTCCGATGATCTTCCTGTTCTTCGCGAGCGCGGTGTACGACAAGGTGACGTTGGGGAATATCCACCCGGTCTCACTTTGGGTGGCAATCGCGCTCTTCGTGTGGGGGAACCTTCGGGCAGCCGTGATCCGGCCGAGCGCGGCGTGGCAGTCGTTCGCGGGGTGGCTGGTGGGCTGACGATGATCTAACGCGCCTGTCTCCGTTGAACCCCGTTCTCCGCGCGATACTCATGCACCGGTTCATGCGTGCCGTTAATCCGTCCCGGAATCACGCGAGTCGCCAGACCGAGCGCAGGCCGCCCGCACCGCGAGGAGAAGGGCGGCGCGTGTGGAGGCCAGGTTGAGGTCATGGCCGTTCATCGTGTCATGATTCTGGCAGAGATCAAAGCGCAATCAGAGCGTCTCATCTGGTTCGTGAGCGCCACCACACAATCGACCACCACCATGAAGACATGGCCGAATCCGGATTTGCGCGTGAAGATGGAGCGTCAAGTCTCTGCGCTTGCGGCCTCAGTGATTGCTGGACGCGCGCCGGTGGTTCACAGCACCCAGCGTCTTCAGCGACTCCTCTTTGGGCTCGGCGTGGGCCGCGAGGAGTCCTTCATGCAGGATCTCGAGCGCATCTCGTCGAGCACCTTGCATCTCCCGCTCGGCGCGGAACGACAGCACTGGGATCCGGCCGCACTTGCCGGGAAGGACGTCGAGATCGCCAACGCCGAGGCATGGGCGCGCGAGTTCGGCATCGACGCGTGTCGCGCCATCGTGAAGCGATTTGGCGCCGAAAAGCCGCCGCGTGATGATGAATCAAGTCGACCAGGATGAGCCTTGAGAGTCGGATGTGCACCGACCTGCACCAGGCACGCGCCCGAGTGCCGAGCCAGATCACGGACCAGAAGCCCAGTCCGGGTTGAGAATGATTGGCCGCGGCCCAACGCCGCGCATCAGCAGAGGTGCGTCCGTTGCGCCTTATCGTCCGGCCGCGACGAGCGTCGTGAGACTCCGAGCGGGCACGGTCAGCACCTGGTCGGTGCGAACGGTGCCGGTGAACCTAAGGCTCACACCGGGCTCATTGGTCGTTCGATAGACGCGGTGCGTGCGCATTCCTGGCGCCACCAGCTGGACCTCTCGCTCCACCGTCGCGCGATTCACGAGCACCGTGACGATCCGTTGCGACACCGGATCGCGGTACGCCGAGACGAGCAGCTCGGCATTCACGCTGTCGACCGAGGCGCCCGTCACATCGACACCGATGCGGCGCATGCCAGGACGCACGAATCGCGAGTAGTGGCCAAGCGCCCACAGCATCTTCGAGTCGCGCACCGCGCCGGTGAGCGTGTCGCGATCCATGTAGACTAGTCCGTCCTTGTAGTCGTACGGCGACGCCGCAATCCACCAGTGCCACGTGCTCGCGTGCGCGTACACGAGGTCGGAGTGAATGACGCCGGCAATGTGGAGCGCAGCATCGATGCCAAGATCGCGACCTCGGCCGCGAATGAGGGGCGTCGTCTCGAGCACGCAGTACTCGGTCTGCCAGAACTCGAGCGTCGGATCCACCGCGACGATCGCGTCATGCAGTCGCGTGCGCACCGCGCGCATCGTGTCCCGCGGATTCGTCGTGTGGTAACTGTGCGCACCGATCGCATGCACCATGTTCGGCAACGACCCGACATAGTGTGGCGACGTCCTGCCGAACCACGCCTGCACCTGTTCGCCGCGCGTGGGCTTGTCGCCGCGCTCGTAGACGTAATTCATGCGACCGGACTCCCCGATGGAGATCTTGGTGGGAAGGCGCTCGGCGATCAGCTCCGCGCTCAGTGCGCGTGTCATCGCCGCCATCTCGTCGACTCGCCACGGCGAGCCTTCCTGACCTGACGTCCAGTCCCACTGTGGCTCGTTGAAGGGACTCAGGATGTCCAGCCTGATCCCGTCGCGCTTCTCCAACTCGACGACGATGTCCTTCAGGAAGCGCGCGAAGTCGCCGTAGCGTGACGGCGCGATGTTCGCCGAGTCGCCGCCGGATGAGTTCGCGCGTCCGTTGCGGGTGAGTGCTGTGGGCGGGCTGTTCACGAATCCGATGAACGTCTGCACGCCGCGCGCCTTCGCGTCCTGCATGAACGCGCGTTGCCCTGCCTGCTGCGTCCAGTCGTACGTCCCGTCGCCCTTCAGGAAGCCAGTGGAGCGCCGCCAGCGGTCAGGGATCCGGCTCGAGTCACCTGGCGTCGCGCTGCCAGCGCCGATCTCGAAGCGCCATGCCGACAGTCCGATGCCGACCGACGATCCGTCGGCACGCTCCTCGGTGCTGAAGAGCAGGTCGGCGGCGCGTGTACGTTGCTCGCTTGGCCAGTGCTGCCCGAGAAACTGGACGCTCCATGCGTCGGACGCGCCGAAACTTCGAATCGTCTGGAATGGCTGCTCTGGGTGTAGCGCGACGACGATCGGAGCGACGCGTGGCGCGCGGGGCGACCATGCGGCCAGGACGCACAACGCGCCAATCGTGCATGGTAGAACCCACAGCAGCCCGAACGGGCGCGGTATTCGTCTCATGATGCGCTCCCGGCACTCGACAGTATGGTCACCCGCGCTCTCTCCCGGTGCAATCGCGTTGACACCGCGTCATATGCGCGAGGTTATCACGAATGACAAGGTTCGTCGTCATCCGTGCCGTTGAGCAAGTTGACGTAGTCGTGACGGCGAGCACTGGACGCCGGGATCGCGGCGCTTGATCTGCGCGGTATCGCTGGTTCTATTGATTGGCTTTCACCATGCGAGATGAGATGCGCTACATCATATACGGAGCGGGTGCACTGGGTGGCATCATCGGTAGCCGGTTGCACCAGCACGCGCGCGAGGTTGTGCTCGTGTGCCGGGGTCGGCATCTGGACGCCATTCGGCAAAATGGTCTGACCGTCAACGATGCCGCCGGTTCAAGTACGGTCGCGATGTCGGCGGTAGAACATCTCTCGGACATCCGGTTTGCTGAAAATGACCTGCTGGTGTTGGCAACCCGGACCCAGGAAACCGAAGCCGCGCTGATTGCCATCAGTGCGGCTGGCGGAAACGAATTGCCAATCGCCTGCTGCCAGAATGGCGTCGAAAACGAACGGCGTGCGGCGCGTTGGTTTGATCGGGTATATCCGGTGGCCGTCTGGATTCGCGCCTCCCATCTCGAGCCCGGCGTGGTGAGCAACAGTACGGTGCCGGGTGTCGGTGCATTCATGGTGGGGCGCTATCCGAAGGGCGAAGACGACGTCACGTCGCTGCTGATTGCCGACTTGGAGGGGGCTGGTTTTCATGCAGAGGGCGATCAGGACGTCATGCGATGGAAGTATCTCAAGCTGCTCGGAAACCTCGAGAACGCGCTGGAAGCGATATGCGGCCTTGGCGCAGATTCGGCCGACCTGCAGCGCACTGCCCGCATGGAAGCACTCATGTGCTACAAGGCTGCCGGCATTACGTTTGCGCCCAAGGTGGAGTTCGACCAGCGTATTGCCCCGTTTGCGCAACCAGCCGCGACGAGCGACGCGGCCACTGGCATGTCGACGTGGCAGGGAATGATGCGCGGGCTTGGCACTTCGGAAGTCGACTATCTCAATGGCGAAATCGTGATGCTCGGCCGGTTGCATGGTGTGAAAACGCCTGTCAATCTCATCATACAGCGGGTCATGAATGAGATGGTGCGCGAGCGCAGGCGCCCCGGCAGCACCAGTGTCGCCGATTTGCGGGACATGCTCAAGACCACCACCAGCTAGCATGGAGCGGGTTGGGGCCACAGTCATTGGTGGTGGTGCCGTCGGATTGTCGGTGCTCCTGGAGCTGGCGCGCGCCGGTTTGGAGAATGTGTTCCTGCTGGAAAAGCATGATCTGATCGGGCAGGAACAATCCAGCCGGAATTCGGGCGTGGTGCATTCCGGCATTTTTGAAGAGGTTGGGTCGCTCAAGGCCAGACTGTGCGTTGCATCCAATCCGCTCCTCTACGAGTTCTGCAGCACGCATGGCATTCCGGCGCTGCGGGTGGGCAAGCTCATTGTCGCCGCGACACCCGATGAAGTTGCTGGGCTCGAGCGACTGCACGCGCAGGCGGTGCGCAATGACGTTCCGGAGGTGTCATTGCTGTCACGCGAACAGGTGCGTGAGCTTGAACCCGGCGTCGAGGCTGTTGCGGCACTGCACGTGCCCAGTTCGGGGATGTTTGATGCCGCGGCCTACACCAACACCTTGGCGCGACTTGCCGAGGCACACGGCGCACATATCCTGCTCAGTTTCGAAGTGACGGCAGTTGAAGCGGCGGAGGATCATTTCGTCGTCACCGGAATGCATGATGGGCACGAGGAAGTTTTTGCGACGGACGTTCTCATCAACGCCGCGGGGCTGTACGCAGACCAGGTCGCGCGCATGATCAACCCCGACATGAGAATCGGGAACACGGCGCCTCGGGTGGTCGCACTCCGGGGTGAGTTCTACAAATTCAATCACCGGCGACGCCCGGCGTTGCAGTTCTGCGGCGCGAATATTTACCCGCTGCCGCAGGTATTCCGCGTTGACGGCAACATAGCGGGGTATGCCGTCGTTCATTTCACGCCAACGTTCGATGCTGCGGAAGATGGAACGTTGACGATCGGTGATACTGTGCTGCTTGGGCCGGTGTTCAAGCGCGTGGCGCGCAAGGACGACTACGCCACCGATCGCGTGCCGGCCGATGTGTTTCTCGAGCAAGTGCGCCGGTACTACCCGGCGTTGGAAATGGACGATCTCGAACAGGACTTCTGTGGCGTCATGGCCTGGTTGCACGGACATCGCGACTTCGTCATCGAGCGAGACCGGCGATATCCGCACTGCATTCAGCTGCTTGGACTCGATTCTCCAGCCCTGACCGCGTCCCTGGGCATTGCCCGCGAAGTGCGACGACTCGTCGACCTGTCATAGTCCTGCTGCTCACGGACAAGCCTGCACTGACGGCGTGGCTCTGACGACGTGGCTCTAACGGCGTGGCTCTAACGGCGTGCTCTAACGGCGTGCTCTAACGGCGTGCTCTAACGGCGTGCTCTAACGGCGTGCTCTAACGGCGTGCTCTAACGGCGTGCTCTAACGGCGTGCTCTAACGGCGTGCTCTAACGGCGTGCTCTAACTGCG
>JANOIJ010000195.1:0-1543 GCA_031407575.1 Gemmatimonadaceae bacterium
CCCTCGCTCTGCCGGTCCGACAGCGATGTGCCGAATGCATATGGTGCCTTTTCAAGCACCTGCAGACGGACGATCCGCCAGAGCCGCCAGTCATCGGGGCTGAGCTGCTGGAGTTTCACCACGCCCACGATTCTTCCGCACCACCCGGGATGTGACCGCAGTACTTGGCGTGCGTGGCACCCGAAATTCGTCGATGGGCTAGCGCGATGCGCCTGATGGCTCGTAGGAGGACGCTCGATGCAGCGTCGTTCGGCGCTGGATGTTCTGTGCGTCGTTCAGGCGTTCGGCTTTTGTCGGCTGTGTACGCCGGCAGGTTTGTCCCCTCAGAGGCAACGGTCGTTGGGCGGCACGTCGGGTCTGCGGATTGCCATGACTTCGCAATCGGCTGCGCTGTTGTCAAACCATCGTGATTGGTACTTAGCGCGAGAGGTTGGTGGGGCCAGACTGCCATCGCCCGCTTCCTCGCCGCTGCGGGCGTCGACCATGTCGACGTGCACAACGCCGCAAGTGGATGCACGGCCGGGCGGGCAGTCGCCGTCTGACTGAAGCGTTCTCCGGCCCGAGCCGCACGGGTGCTGCTCGATCTGGCATGATCTGGGCGTGGCTGCTTCTGGTCGAGCTCGCATCGGTGTGCTCGTGCCGTCAACCGACACCACGGCGGAGGACGATTTGCCGCGCCTGCTCGGTGACCACGCCTCCGTCCACTTCACGCGGATGAGCCTGCCGGCTGTGACGCCAGCAGGCCTCGCCCACATGGAGGACTCGGCCCGTGCTGCGATCGTGATGCTCGCCGACATCCGACCCGACGTGGTGCTGTTCGCGTGCACGAGCGGATCGTTCTTCCAGGGCGCCGAGCACGAGCGCGAACTCGCCGCCGACCTGGAATCGATCGCTGGCGCGCCTGTCGTCACGACGGCGCGGGCGATGGTCGAAGCGCTTGCGCGACGTGGACAGCGTGTACGCCTGCGCACGCCGTACTCCGACGAGCTGACCGCGCTCGAGGTCGCGTACCTCGAACACGCGGGTCTCACCGTGGCGTCGTCGGCTGGTCTCGGCATCGTCGACGACCTCGAGATCGCAGCGGTCGCGCCGGACACGTTGCGAGCGCTCGTCAGCGGGGACGACGCCGCCGACGTCGTGATGTTGAGCTGTACCAACGTTCGTGCGCTCGCCGTGCTGCCGATGCTGCGGGACGCGGCCGGCCTCGACGTAGTCACGAGCAACCTCGCCGGTGCCGAAGCCGTCGTCCGTGCGCTCGAGTCGCGCGTCGGCTGATCGTCTCCGTCGCGGGTGCCGCTGGCAGCGAATGTCGCGCGTCACGGGGGCGGACTCAATCGGTGAGTGCACGTAGTTCTGCCCAAACCATTCGGAAGCATCGCCCGAGGCGGCGCAGAGCGTTCATCTTTGCTAACGCAGAAGATCCGGAGCCGTCCTGACATGCACTCACCTATCCGGCGTTCTGCGTCCTCGAACGTGCTGCATCGCGACGTGGGGTGCACGCGACGTCGCGTGCGCTGGTCGTCGATCCCAATGTCGACCTCCG
>JANOIJ010000207.1:0-8270 GCA_031407575.1 Gemmatimonadaceae bacterium
TGGACCGCTACGTCACTCCCGACGACTTCCGCCGCTTCTACGACATCGGCATGGAGCTCGGCTTCCGCCACGTCGAGAGCGGGCCGCTCGTCCGCTCCAGCTATCACGCATGGGAGCAGGTGCAGGCCGCCGGCGTGTAGCTGTCGTCCCGAGCGAAGAGAGGGACCTGCTTCTCTGTCAGTCGCCGCCCCACAGCACATTTCAACTCATACTTGCCACCTCATGGCCGCCAAGAAAAAGCTCGAACCTGAAACAAACTCCGCCGACGCGACGCGAGACATGGAGCTTCTCCATTCCATGCTGCTTCAGCGCCGGTTCGAGGAGCGCTGCGCCGAGGCGTACGCGCTTGGCAAGGTGGGCGGCTTCTGCCATCTGTACATTGGCCAGGAGGCGGTGAGCACTGGAGCGCTCAGCATGCTGCGCCCCGACGACTACGTCATCACCACCTATCGCGATCACGGTCCGGCACTCGCGCGCGGAATGACCCCGCGCAGCGTCATGGCCGAGCTGTTCGGACGCCAGGATGGGTGCGCGCGCGGTAAGGGCGGGTCGATGCACATGTTCGACGCCAACCTCAACTTCCTCGGCGGCCACGGTATCGTTGGCGGACATGTGCCACTCGCGGCGGGCGTCGGCTTCGCGATCAAGTATCGCGGCGGCGACCAGTGCATCGTGTGCTTCATGGGCGAGTCCGTCGTGAATACCGGCGCATTCCACGAGGCGCTCAACATGGCGGCGCTGTGGAAGCTGCCCTGCGTGTTCATCATCGAGAACAATCGCTACGGCATGGGCACATCGCTCGAACGTGCGTCGGCCATCCACGACATCTACGAGCGCGGCGCGGCGTACAACATGGCGCGCCGGCAGTGTGACGGGCAGGACGTCTTCTCCGTGCGCGGCGCTGTTGGCGAAGCGGTGAATCGTGCCCGGAAGGAACAGCAGCCCACGCTCCTCGAGATTCGCACGTACCGCTTCATGGGCCACTCGATGTCCGATGCGGTGAGCGGCACCTATCGCACAAGGGCCGAGCTCGAGGAATACATGAAGCGCGATCCCATCACGCTGCTCCGCACGCACATGGAAGAAAACGGCACGCTCACCGAGGAGCAGCTTCAGAAGCTGGACGCGGACATCAAGGCCGTCGTGCAAGACGCCTGGGATTTTGCCGACGCCTCGCCCGAGCTTCCGCTCGAGGCGTTGTACGAGGATGTCTACGTCGATACCACTACCTGACAACGCATGCCGATCATCACATACAGGGACGCCCTCGGCGCGGCGATTCGCGAAGAAATGCAGCGCGATGACCGCGTCTTCCTCATGGGCGAGGAGGTGGCCGTCTACCAGGGCGCCTACAAGGTGTCGAAGGGTTTCCTCCAGGAGTTCGGCGAGATGCGCGTCGTCGACACGCCCATCACCGAGCTCGGGTTCGCCGGCGTCGGCGTGGGGGCGGCCATGGTGGGCCTGCGCCCCGTCATCGAGTTCATGACGTGGAACTTCGCGTTGCTCGCACTCGACCAGGTGGTGAACGCCGCCGCCAAGATGCTCTACATGTCGGGCGGCCAGTTCAAGATCCCGATCGTATTCCGGGGGCCGAACGGCGCCGCGCTGCAGCTCTCCGCACAGCACTCGCAGGCGTGGGAGGCGTGGCTGGCGCACATTCCGGGGCTCAAGGTCATCGCGCCCGGTACGCCGTACGATGCGAAGGGTCTCCTGAAGAGCGCCATTCGCGACGTCAATCCGGTCTGCTTTCTCGAGGGTGTGATGTTGTACAACACGAAGGGCGAGGTGCCCGACGAGGAGTACACCATTCCCATCGGCAAGGCGGACTTGAAGCGCGAGGGTGATCACTGCTCCATCATCACGCACGGCAAGATGGTGCTCGTTGCCATGCAGGCCGCCGACCAGCTCGCGAAGGAAGGCATCCGTCTCGACGTCGTGGACCTTCGCACGATTCGTCCGATGGACGTCGAGGCAATCACGGCGTCGGTGAACAAGACCAACCGCGCCGTTGTGCTCGAGGAAGGTTGGGAGGTGTGCGGCGTGGGCGCGCAGGTGGTGGACTACATTCAGCGCGAGTGCTTCGACAACCTCGATGCGCCCGTGGTCCGCGTGCACCAGGCTGACGTCCCCATGCCGTACACCAAGAGCCTCGAGAAGCACGCAAAGCCCGACCTGCCCAAGACGATCGCCGCTGTTCGCAAAGTCATGTATCTCGACTGAGGCTCACGAGTCCCGACAATGGCTACCAAGGTCTTCATGGAAGCGCTTTCCCCCACGATGGAAGAGGGGAAGCTGGTCAAGTGGCTCAAGGCCGAGGGCGACGCCGTCAAGACGGGCGATCCCGTCGGCGAAGTCGAGACGGACAAGGCGATCATGGAGCTCGTCGCGCGTGGCGACGGCGTGCTCCGCAAGCGCTTGGTCAACGAGGGCGATTCGGTTCCCGTCGGTACGCTGGTCGGCGTGATCGCCACCGCTGACGAGAATATCGATGCGCTCGTCGGCGGCGCTGGCGCGCCCGCGGCCCCTGCCGCCACTCCTGCGCCTCCCGCACCGGCAGCGCCCGCGCCTGCTCCCGCGCCGGCACCTGCGCCTGCGGCGGAGGCCACTCCTGTCGCACCCGCGCCGGCAGCATCGTCCGGCCCGACGCGGTCGTCGCCCCTGGCGCGGCGGCTGGCGAGCGAGCGCGGGCTCGACCTCGGCGCCCTTCAGGGATCTGGGCCCAACGGGCGCATCATCAAGCGCGATGTGGAAGCCGCGGGCACGGGCGCCGCGACGGCCGCGCCAGCGGCGCAACCACCAGCTGCTGCGGCACCGAGCGCGCGCGCCGCCGCCGCCGAGGGCCAGGACTTCCGCGACGAGCCGCTCTCCAACATCCGAAAGATCATCGCCAAGCGTCTCGGCGAGTCCATCGGCCCCATTCCGACCTTCTACCTCACGGCGGAATTCGACCTGTCGCGCGTGATGGAAATGCGTAAGGCAATGGCGGAGCTTGGTCCGGACTTCAAGGTTTCCGTCAACGACGTGTTGCTCAAGGCCATCGCCGTGGCGCTGTCGCAGCATCCTGAAGTGAACGCGCACTGGGGCGGCGACCACATTCGATACCACAACCGCGTCCACATCGGCATGGCGGTGGCCACGGACGATGGGCTGATCGTGCCGGTCATCTGGGATGCCGACAAGAAGCGTATGAGCGAGATCTCGCGTGATGCCAAGGAACTGGCCAAGCGCGCACGCGAGCGGAAGCTCAAGCCTGAGGAGTTCACGGGCTCGACCTTCTCCGTCAGCAACCTCGGCATGTTCGGCATCGATCAGTTCACCGCGATCATCAATCCGCCCGAGGCGGCCATTCTTGCCATCGGCACGAGTGAAGACAAGATGGTCGTCGTCGATGGCGAGGCAGTGATCCGTCAGCGTATTCGCGTCACGCTCAGCTGCGATCACCGCATCATCGACGGCGCGGTGGGCGCGAAGTTCCTTCAGACCCTGCGGCGTCTCGTCGAGAATCCGCTGATGCTGGTCTACTGATGGCTGAGGTCGGCGGGGTCGCATGCACGAACTGCGGCTCTGCCACCGTGGCCGTCTATTGCGCCGATTGCGGGCAGCGGCAGCTCTCGCACCGCGACTTTTCCGTTCGCGCGTTGATGCTGGATGCCGCGAAAGAGCTCAGCAGCGTTGATGGGCGACTCGCCAGCAGTATCGTTGCGCTGCTCACCAGACCAGGCAAGCTCACGCGCGAGTGGATCGAAGGGCGCCAGCGGCGGTACGTCAAGCCACTCTCGCTCTTCCTGCTCTTGAACGTCGCGTTTTTCCTGGTCCAGCCGCACACGCAGCTGCTGAGCTACAAGTATTCAAACTACGTATTCGGAAGCAACGCAGGCGCGCGTCAGCGGGTGGCGCTGGTCGAGGCGCGCCGCGCAAAACTCGGCCTGACGCCGGCGGAGTTCGCGGTGCGGTTCGACGCCGTGCTCCAGGGACAGAAGAAGAGCCTCCTGCTCTTTGACATTCCCATCTTCGCCCTCGCCCTGGCTATTCTTTTCGCTTTCCAGCGCAGGTTATTCGCAGAGCACATCGTCTTCTCCGTACACGTCTATGCCTTCCTGCTGATATTCTTCGTGGTAGCCGGCGCGGTGTACTTTCTCCTCACGCACTGGGTCGCGCCGGCATTTGCGGCAACGCGCGGCGCCATCGCCTGGATCCAGAGTGACGAGGGCATCACGACCCTCCTTGCCGCCGTGATGGGCAGCTATCTCTACCTCGGCCTGCGCAACGTCTACAAGAGTGGACGGATAACAGCGGTTCTCCGCACCATCATCCTGTTCTACCTGATCGGCGCGCTCACGAACGTTCATCACGACGTCCTCTTCTACACCACGCTCTACACGCTCTGAGAACTGATATGGCTTCCTTCGACGTGATCTTCATCGGTGGCGGACCGGCTGGCTATGTCGGTGCCATCCGCTGCGCACAACTCGGCCTCAGTACGGCCGTCATCGAGCGAGAGGGCCTCGGCGGCACATGTGTGCTGTGGGGCTGCATTCCCGCCAAGGCCCTGCTCGAAGCCGCGTCGTATGCGGAGAAGATGAAGAAGGCCGCCGAGTTTGGCGTCACGCCCGGCGACGTGAAGCTCGACTTCGGCGTTGCGATGAAGCGATCGCGGGCGGTGAGTACGCAGAACTCGAAGGGTGTCGAGTTCCTGTTCAAGAAGAACAAGATCACCTGGATCAAGGGCACCGCGACGCTGGCATCGGCGACGAGCGTCGCCGTCAAATCAGTAGATGGCAAGGAGGAGAAGCACGACGCGAAGAAGGCGATCGTGGTCTCCACCGGGTCGCGGGTAAAGGGGCTGCCGCAGATCGGCCTCGCGCTCGACAAGAAGAGCGTCATCTCGTCGGACGAGGCCCTGATCCTCGACAAGGCGCCAGTCGCGATCACCATCGTCGGTGCGGGCGCCGTCGGCTGCGAATTTGCCGACGTGTTCGCCGCCTTCGGCTCGAAGGTCACGCTCGTCGAGGTCATGCCGAACATCCTGCCCGTCGAGGACGCGGACTGCTCCAAGGAAGTCGAGCGTGCATTCAAGAAGCGGAAGATCGACGTCCTCACGAGCGCGAAGATCTCCGGCGTGAAGGTCGCGAAGGATGGCGTCGCCATGACCGTGGAAGCAGGCGGCGAAAAGAAGGAACTCAAGTCCGACGTCGTGCTCGTGGCGGCAGGCCGCGCGCCGAACATCGAGGACCTCGGGCTCGAGAAGCTCAAGGTCACATTGACAGATCGCGGTTTCGTGAAGATCAACGAGCGAATGGAAACGAGCGTGAAGGGCATCTACGCCATCGGCGACGTGGCCGGCCCACCGATGCTCGCGCACAAGGGCGAGCGCGAGGGCGTCATCGTCGCCGAGGTGATCGCCGGCCACCACGCGCAGGTGCTGGACTACTCGAACGTTCCGGGCGCCACGTATTGCCACCCCGAGGTGGCCTCAGTGGGCCTCACCGAGCAGCAGTGCAAGGACCAGAAACTCGAGTACAAGACTGGAAAGTTTTCCTTTTCGGCGAATGGTCGGGCGCGCACATCGGGTGAGACCGAGGGTTTCGTGAAGATCATCCGCGGCGCGAAGTACGGCGAGATTCTCGGCGCACACATCGTGGGCGCGCATGCCACGGAGATGATCCACGAGCTCGTGGTGGCGCGGACGAACGAGTACACGGTGGAGGAGGTCGACCTGGCCATCCACGCGCATCCCACGTTGTCCGAGGCCATCGCCGAGGCGACGCTGGATTCGTTGGGGCGGATGATCCACGCGTAGAACGGTGTGTCATCCTGAGCGCAGCGAAGGATCTGCACGTGGCAGGAGATGAAGAGCAGATCCGTTCGCTGCGCTCAGGATGACAGGGTTCAATGAAGCTCCTCGTCGCTGACCTCGGGACGCTCCCGTATCTGGACGCGCTGTCGCTCCAGCGGGCCGTGGCGCGGGCGCGAATCTCCGGTGCATTCCAGGACGACCTGTTGCTGTTGGTTGAGCATCCTCCCGTCGTCACGCTGGGGCGCTCCTCGAAGGCGGGACACCTCCTGGCGTCCCCAGCGCTTCTGGAGGCGCGCGGGGTAGAGCTGCATGAGGCCGAGCGTGGCGGAGATATCACCTTCCATGGTCCCGGGCAGCTCGTTGGCTACGGCATCGTCGATCTCAAGCGCCACAAGCTGGACCTGCACTGGTATCTCAGGCAGGTCGAGGAGGTGCTGATCCGTGCGGTGGCGGCGCTTGGGATCGTTGCGGAGCGCAATCCGGGCCTCACGGGTGTCTGGACCGGCGGCCGGAAGCTGGCGTCCATCGGCGTGCATGCGCGCGACTGGGTGACCTGGCACGGCTTTGCCCTTAACGTCAGCACTGACCTCTCGTACTTCGACCTGATGGTGCCGTGCGGCATCGCTACGGTTGAGATGACCTCAGTGCAGGTGGAGCTGCGAAGAGCCCCGGTGTCAGCCGCTGCAGCGGACCTCGCATCGCTTGCGGAACTGGCGACTAAGGCGCGTGCATCGGTGACACGGAGCTTTGCCGATGTATTTGCGCTCGAGCCCGTTGCCTTGGACCCCGTCGAACTGGAGCGGGTAGCAGCGACTACCATCACCGCCTAGATTTTTATTGGTTCGCCTCGCGGGCAGGCGATTTCACATTGGAAAACTTTGAGGGATTCATGCACAATATTGTCGGACGACGCAGTTTGATGCTTACGGCTGTCGCGAGTTTGGCGCTTCTGGGCGCCTGCGAGGACAAGCGTATGAAGGCCGTGGAGACCGGAATGTCCCGCGACTCGCTGCTTACGGTGATCGCACCGGGCGCCCCGGGTTCCGACTCGCTGCCGAATGTCTACCAGCGAGAGCGCTACCTGATCGACGGAAAGAACTTCGAGATCCTGTTCTTCAGTCCCTCGGGGCAGCACGTGTACACGGGCGTGCAGAAGGACACGATTCCGTGGAAAAAGCTTACGCCGATTGCGATGATCGAGAACCGCGTGATGGGCAAGGGCTACGACTACCTCGATAGCCTGTACACGGCGCACAAGATCCCGGTGAAGCCGAGGTAAGGCGCCGGGCAGCGGAGCAGCCCGGCAGAGCGGCGGCGACCATATGGTCGTCGCCGCTCTTTCGTTTTCACCGATGATTGGCTGGCAACTATGGATATGAAAAGGCCCCGTCTTTCGACGGGGCCTTCTCACTACTTACCAACCGACCATCAATCCAGTGCTACGGATTGGTGACCGTGATCGCCTGCGAGATCACTGCGTCGCCGGCCACGTTACGGCCTACGGCGTAGAAGGTATTCGCCACAGCGCCGCCGGCGCCCGTCAGGGCAACGCCGGTGATGGCGTAGCTGTAGGTGCGGCTCGGAGCAGCATCGGTGACCAGCGGCGATGCCGTGGAGCCGACCAGAGTGAGTGTGGTTCCAGTAGTGTTCATCTTGTAGATCTCGACCAGAGCGAACGGCTGGCTCTGGAAGGCCGGATCAGCGATCGCTCCAGTCACGTTGACGTTGATGGTCGTCGACGCCTGACGCGTTGCCGGAGCAGCGCCAACCGACGGCGTACCAACGAACGTGTTGCCGGCTGGGAACGCGATTGTCGGGATGAGAATGTCCGCCTTGGTGGTGGACATCGTGATCGTCAGCGCGGGCGATGCGGCGCTGGTGTTGTTGCCAACGTCGGTCACGGTGACCGTGGCGGACGGAGCAGCACCGCCAGCCTGGATGACATTCGCAACTGACGTGTTCTGCATCCCGCGGTAGACGCCCGCAAACGTGACGCTGGCCGGAGCCGAGGTGACCGTGGCCGCATCGAAGTTCGGACCGAACGACGTTCCAGCGACCGGTGCGAACGTAGAGCCGCCCGGAAGTGTCGCGTAAGTCAGACGACCAGCAGAAGACGTCAGGTCGAGATTGTCCACCGCGGCGCCGGTGACCGTCACCGAGCCGAGCGAGACAGCCGCGGCCGGAGCCTGCGTCAGGACGCTGCCCAACGCAATGGTCGGCAGGATATTGTCCCATGCTGCGAGACGGCTGACCACATTGCTGACGTTGCCAGCAAGATCCGTCACCTTACCCGAGAACATGTAGTAACCCGGAGTGCCAACCACGCCGCGAGCAGGCTGCTGCGGTGTCGTCATCTCGATCGAGTTCACATTGAACGGAGCCGCGTTCGCGCCCGCCGTGATGGCGGACGTCGGCGTGATCACGGTGTCCTTACATGTCCGCGTCGTGCCACCGACCCATGCGCCGATGACGC